>QZKH01000004.1 GCA_003598025.1 Candidatus Omnitrophota bacterium | reverse complement strand
AAGTGCTTTTCGGCGATCTTCAAACACAAGAGCTGGGTTTGGGGATCGGTGTTGACAAAAAGCAGGGTATTAGAGGTGGTAGAGATGGGGGAGGAGGAACGAGACCCTAATTTCTCGTATGCCGACATAACATTATCAGGCACGGCCTCATAAACTATCGCTTCTTTAGGAGGAAATGGATATTCTAAGAATCTTCTTATCTCCCCTGCCGCTAATACAGCCATATGCGCCAAACCTGTATCACTTAACGACTCAATAGCAGCATCGCCATCATATAAATACGGCGCGTAGCTAATAACGACCGCTCCTCTATTAACAGCCCATAGTGGATAATATTTAGGTAATTGTTTTTGTAATGTGGCGCGCGCCCGTCTTTGCGAATAAGGCATCTGCATGAGCAATATTTTCTCTGCCTTAATATTGTTATCCAATAAGACCTTCGCGCCATAAGCAATATTTTCTACTGATGTTGTAGACTGGGCGTCAACAAAGATCATATTTGGCTCAACGCCTTCAGAAAGAAGAACCGCATAAAATAGGATGCCTTCGGGGATCTTTACGGAATAACGGGAGGCTTTATTTAATAATCTGCCTATAACCAGCTCCTCTATGGTTTCCTCTTCTAAATCCGCGTTACTGAAATCCGAACCTGTAAAATTCTGATAAAATTGTCTCCAGGTCTTAAATTCACTATCTCTCTGCGGATTGGATATCTTTTCTGAATCTCTTCCTCTATAGATATTGAACAATTTAGCGATTTCTTTCCACAGATGCTCAACGCCAAAGCTCTCTCTTAAGTCCAACAACCGATCAAAGATATTGTCAAGTATAGACACAACCTTATTGTCTATACCATTATCTTCTATGAATGTATTTATCGTTGTAGTCTCTCTTCCTACCCCTCCTGTGACGATTATATTCGTATGCCTATGGCGCCATTGCTTGGCCGCTTCAAACGCCACTCGCACAAAACGCGATCCCATAACCCACAATAAATCATACTGCGCGGGGATCTCTTCTCTTTCCACTGTCCAATCCAAGATAGCCTTAATATCTCTTGTCATCATGGTTCTTTCTTGCGTGGTTATAGGGGAAGAAACTATGGCTGGGCCGGCGCGGATTAACCCGGTGCGAGATACATATTCTGTATAAATAAAACTAGCCAATACATCTACGGAGCCAGTTGCAGGCACTAAACCTATATGATGCTCATATTTAATAGGTGAACTAGCGTAATTTGTTTTTGAATATACGATCATACTCTCTTGTAAATGATCGCATACAAATTTATCCGGGGTATTATAATTAGATAAACCTAGTTTCTTAATCTCTTCGCCAAGATCAACCGGGGAAGAAGATTGATTTTTGCTTTCTGGGTGAGCCTGAGAACGTACACCTTCAACAATTGGAAAAGGATTAGCTTGAGCCTGGGTATCGGATAATTGAGAAGAAAAACCACTAACTAATAAATCATTTAAAACACTTTCTAATTTATTCGAATCAGATAATAGGATGCCCCGAATACCTAATTGTGCTGCAGGTGCAATGTCTATTTCAAAACGGTCACCAATGGATATTGTCCTTTCGGGTAAGCTATTGCTTCTTAAAAGAGCGACCCCAAAAGGTTTTGAGCTTGGCTTTCCTTCCCCTACATCATCTTGGCCGAATACAAAGCTAAAATAATCTCGGATACCGAGCGCAGACAAGATTCTTTCCGCCCAAGAATGAGAAGAATTAGTGACTACTATCAATTTATATGACCTAGATAATTGCTCCATTTGCACCTGCAATCTTAAATCAGGAACCAGAAATCTTCTAATATCTACGTTTTTCTCCCAATGATCCCAGACATCCTGAAGTGTGCAATCAGTAAATGAAGCTATCGTCTTACCATAAGAAAGAGAACCAATTTCTCCATGACGGCTAAAAAATAACTTTTCCGCTTCTAAAAAAGGAATCCCTCTCCTTTGCGCCAAGACTTCTATGTAGGATTTTTGAAGTACAGCATAGAGTTCATCAGAAGAATACAACGTTTGATCCAAATCAAATATTATAGCTCCCATATCTGCATATGTCTCGGAAGGAATATTTCCGGAAGTCATTCTACCCATTTCGTCTACAAACCTATTCAAAAGAATAGTTCCCTGAATATAATACATGGTAGCCCAATCCCCTATGCTTCCATCTTCTTCTGTTCTTTTTGACGCCCATGAAGCAAAAGAAGTCGCCATGTAAAGAAGGGAGCGTTGGTAAAAATACTCATCTCCACTGATAAAGATTTTAACTGCTTCGTTAAAAATTCCTGGTAAGGTCTTCTTAAGCACCTCAATATTTTCGTGCACAGGATCATTATAAAATCCAAAAGATGCGGTTACGGCACCTTCTGCATCAACAGCGAATCTGTATCTGTGCGCGTATAATTCCATCTCATTCCCTTCAAATGAACCGAACCATAATCTTGCATATTCATTTGCGATATCGCCATATACATTCCCACGAGGATCTATATATCTAAACTCACCGCCCCTAACAAGAATATTACTCGCTAATAAATCATTGTGTACTCTATATAAGAATGGAGGGCAAAGCATCGCTAACCAGTTTCGGCGCTCCTTTATTTCCCTAATCAAAGCTTCAAATCCTCTATATCTAACACCATTTATTACTATAAACTCGGATTCCCTTATCTGCTTTAACAAAATATTCCTATCTTCAAGCTCAACGCCCTCTCTTGTCTCATATTTTCCTATGCTATAATCGTAAACAAAATTACATGGTGACTCAACCTTATCAGACTGCGCCTGCAATAAACCAAAATGTGTATCTATAATTCCCCTAAATAACATCAGTGCATTATCAAAGTCAAGTGAACCGCTTAAAATAGAATCTTGCAATGAACTACCCCAAAAATGCATTTCATAAAATAAGCAATCTTCCCTCTGTTCATACGCAATCACATCAATGCATGGATATGTATTTCTGTTGTTTAACAACCATTCAATTTCTCCTGCGAGACGGATTCCCGCAATACGCTGCATTCCCGAGGGAAGACTTCTATCTACTTCTTTTCTAACTATAATACCCCCATTGTCTTTCATTATGAACAAGGTTATATTAAATGCGCCCCCTTTGGCAACAGACAAAACATATCCCTCTCTTATATCGTCTCTTGCCAGTTTCATTCCTGTACGTAATGATTCTCTAGCAACCTCAACTCTGCGGTTATTCTCTGTTTTTCTTATTGCCATGAATAAATCAGCTAAAACTCCATTTAAAGAAAACTGCTGATTGAATCCAATCTCTACTGCATAAAACTTGTTTGAAAACGGTACACCAACTACTCCAATATAATTAAAGCTAACTCCCTTTTCTTCGTAGTAATCAATGATACTGGCTTCGCGAGGGTTAACCATCATCCCGGAAATTAAACTACTATCGTTATTCGCAAACACCTTTTTCAGATAATCTAACTGTGATTCGTTATGCGCTCGAACTAGGATAACACAACCTGCATATTTTAGCCTAGCTAAGATATGTTTTACTCCTTGGACTGTAAAAATTATCTCGGCATCTAATACTATCCCAATTCTTTTACCAGCTAATTTGTCAAATTCTTCATATAAACGTACCAAATTATTTCTATCATTAGTATTTACTATCTGATAATTTTGCTCAAGCTCACCAGTCACTTTATCTAGCGAAACAACGGCAGCGGACCTTCCTATACTATCCATCAATTTTCTAACAGCTTCTTGCATTCCCCATCTTGTCATTGCAATAACTTTATAACCGTTACGAGATTCCTCTAATTCTTCCTCAACCCTCTTCAGCCTAGATCCTATGGCGCTACCACTATCAGATGCCCTAAGCCATAACCTAAATCTCAATTCCTCTCTTATGGCCTCTATTTCGCTCTTACCTTGTTGTCTTGCTGCCTTAATTTCTTCGGTAGAGAGCGGCGAAACAAAAATGTAATTTGCTTGCCTATAATGCGATTGCTTCATTTGGCTAGAAATTTCAATAGGCACTTCGATATAGGCTATCTTGCCCATCTTGAGTACCTTGTTTATTTCATTTTTCGAAACAGAATAGAATCTACCATCCTTGAGCATTGCAGATATAAAATCTTTTTGGTTGCGAGAAATAACGTTGATTTCATTTGCATTGACAGAAACCATATCGCGCCCTTGTACCTCTCCAAGGCGAGGCTTTCTATCCATATATAAAGGTATCCTTACTATTTCCCCGCTATACAATATCTTGAGTAAACGATAAATAGTGCTTTTGCCAGCGCCAGAATACCCAGTAATTACTACAAGATTTTTCTCATGCACTGATGAAGCAGACGGCACCAAAGATAATGGGGAATTGAGAAAGATTGGAGAAGATGAATCACTATCTTGATCCCGTTTTAAATTAATTCTATTATTCCAAGCAGCTTCGTTAATTAAAATTGGTTTTGGCCCATAGCAAACAGTTTCCACAATGGTGGCCTGAGGAGATACAAATCTCTTGTTCCAAGCAGCTTCGTTAAATTCTGCTACAGTTGAACCGTACAATACAGAACCGTTGATTATGACCGGCTGGGAAGGAACCATTCTTGTGTTCCAAGCGGCTTCATTAATCTCACCGTCAAAAGGTATGACTGCCCTTTCATCACCAAATCCACCCAACATTTCACATGCATGCCGTCTCGGCACATCATCTAGACTTTCTAACGCCTTTATATAACCCTCAAATACTCGTTCTCTCTCAACTTCTATCTTCTGGAGTACTTCAGCTGCTAATCCGCAATAGCTAGAACTTAAAGTATCTATCAATATGCCAATAGCTTTGTCATCTCCAATCCTGCCTAAAGCCATCACGGCTTCCTTAGCCTCTTGATTCTCGTAAGCTCTTCTTAATTTATGTTCAAACCAACTCACTGGAAATGCAAAGCGCCAAATGGCTAAGAACGAAATAACACTTAACCCTAAAACTACAACACCAGCTAAAACTAAAGTAGTTAACATTGGAGATAAAACATTGCCATTTACTATTGGAGGAGCATTTGTACGTGCTGATTCATTGGCAACCTGATAATTTGTTAAGATAACGCTATAGCTAATTGTTCTAAGAGCAGCCAATAAAATAGCTATTGGTGAAGAACTATTCTTCAACGCTAAACTATCATTATTAATATCATTTTTAACCGGTGAACTCGCTTTATCTTTGGGCTTGTCGGAAGTCTTAGCCTTAGCAACAGGAGTTCCAATCCAGAGGCCTGCGGATAACCAGTATGCTGGCACAACAAAACTCCAAATCAAAGCTAATCTAAATGCTTCCCATTTTTGCGTTTTTTTGCCGCTGGCATCCATAGCGCCGGTAAACCGCGGCATATATATAAATGCAAATACTGTATTTACGCCTATTATTGCTATTGTAATCAAAAGCGGGCTTACCGGCAGCAATGAAGTAAGTATCCCTATGCCTAATGCCGTAATTAATACGCTATCAACTATGGCATTGGCTAATTGCACTTTATTCAAATTCCTTTCCGCAAGGCCGTTATCGCTGGTCCTCTTTGCAAACCACAGCTTAATCTTTTTGTCTGAACCAATAGCATAGTGGCTTTTCTTGGCAAACCTGGACTTATCACTGAAAAAGTCTTTCAAAGTCAAGACAGAATGCGCCGGGTCTTCTTTCTTCTTTTTATCTTCGCTGGTAGAAGCAACCGTCCTTATAAACCATGCAAAGATATCCACCTTTAGAATCAATTCTAATACGGCATAACCTGCTGCTAAAACTCCCTGTACCAGACCCCTTACTATCCTGTCAGTAGCAAAATAATTGTAGGTTGTACTAATGCTGCCTTTGTTCGCGACGAACATGTAAATAGCCGTAATAATCCAAGGTACCGGTACTGTAAACATAACAACAGGAATGAATAAACCTACAACCATAAGCGCAATTGATGCAATAAGGCTTGCAATAGTTGCCTTATTGGTGTAACCGTTCTTCATAAACGGACCGAATATAGAAGCAATAATAAACATATAGAAGAAGAATGCGCCAAGTACCCCAAACGGGTGAATTGGCGAGAAAAGCGTAATCGCACCCAATATAACCGCAAACTTCACCGCCAAGCCGAATACTTCATATAGCTCTGAGAAACTGATCATCGGATAATAAATATCCTTGATACCGGAAGTAAATAAACCGGCTTTACCTTCAAAGGCATTGAGCATCTTTTCATCATGCATAGTAATAAACGGCAGGAAGGTAAATACTAAACTCCATAATCTCTTTAGATACAATGCATATCCTATTAACCAGTTCAACGGGCCTACTAAAATTCTCGGCATCCATTTAGGCATATTAGGCTTAGGCTGATTAATAAATAATCTTACACCTCCAGCTGTAATTGCCTGAGAGAAAACATACTGTAAGCTGATAAAGAATAAAGGAGCAGCTAAGAAAGCGAAAGGCGTAAAAGTCAAGAACATCGCAAAAAGGAATATTGCTAAGTTATAGCGCGGGACAATCGGCTTATTAAAATAGAAATCGAAGTTCTCAAAGAGAGTAAGCTTCTCCGTCCAGTCCAATCTATCACTTGCTAAAAGCTGTTGGAAATGCGGTTGTAAGAATGTATCAGTTACAAGGCCTGCATACCTAGCCTGGAATGCCGGAAGAGATCCCATAACCATCTCTCTTGGCCTGAACCATCTCATCCAAGGAGTATAACCACCCTTCCAACCCATTCTCTGTGTATCAGGAATATGGCCATCCCCCCAACCCATTTTCTTGGCCTCTGAGACATCATCACCTTCCCATGGCATTTTTAGCGCTTCAATTGCACCGCCGGTATCTTCAATATTATCCATATAAGAAGCCCAACCGCGCATTACTGCCCAACGCACAACTCCTGGCCCATAGAAAGCCTGCATACCGGAATCGGCTTCAACAGGAATAACCCTTGTATTCCAATTATCTTCGGCAACACGGTGATCAGATGCTGCAGGCATAAATCCATCTACAAATACTTCCAAACGGGTACATAACCACCCTAATTTTTTATCACTACCAAATCTTGCGGCAATAAACGGCATCAGGAATGTAGTTGATGGATGGAAGAAATGGTCTCTATCAACATTCCAGATAACCGCGTCATCCTTTATAACTGCGCCATCTTCCTCAGCAATCCTTAATAGGTAATCCTCAATAAATCTTGCAGTAACGCTCCAGGTGTTGGTCTTAACTTTCCAGCCTTTGCCTGCCTTAACCGGGAATGAATAGTAAGCGGGATTTTCCGTATCATCGCTATCATTCTTAGAAACTAAAACCTTATAAACTCCGTCGCTTGTTCGAGTTCTTTGATTCAATTCCCAACCACGCGCTCTTACTAAGTGCGTCATCAAGACATCGATAGGACTATCTTCAGGTTTATCCGGATCTATATCCTCATGGCAAGTAACCAGCATTAAATACTTATAAAGCTCCTGGCCTGCTCTTATCTCGGCATTGGCGCGTAAAGTCTTTAACTCTTCATCAGTAGGAATCCTTTCACCACGAGCCTTAATAAACTCTTTCCTGGCATCAATTAAGAATTTAGCTCCGAGGAAACTCCTGTATGCTGCCAGAGCAGCTTCTTCAGCAAAAATCTGCGTCTTTAAGAAACCATCTGCGCGGAAAATAATGAAGTCATACATAACCTTTATCTCAATTAAATCACGAATGATTTTCTTTTCAATCTCGTTCCTCTTCTGCCCTGTTTTCTCTACCAAGCGATCGATGGTAGCTGAAAAAGGAAGATTCACATCTGATAATTCAACCAAAAATTCCTCATCAGAAATGCCGAGCTGGCTTAATAGCCGGCTTAAATACTCAACCCATGAGTCCATGGAATGCTCTTTTATAGCCCGGAAAGCACTCTCTTTATCTTGGCTTACTTTAGCTGCGATGCGATCAATAGTCGCAGAGAAAGGCAACTCTATATTAGATAATTCGTTTAGGAGATTATTATCAAATGCAGAAAATTCTTTTAATAACCTAGTCAAATATTCTCTCCAAGAATGCATAAAGTTTTCTTTAATAATCTGGAATTGAGATTTTAATACTGGTATGCGTTCAGTTGTTCCGGACATCTTGGCCTCCTTGATGTCCAGGAGATCAGGACGAACTATGTCTTTCTTACCCGTGCCCTTATAAATCCACGGAGGCAGCAGATCTAAATTTAATGCCGCTATATAAGTACCTATTTCTCCTTTCTCAAACATAACGATAAGATTAAAGAACATAATTAATTCCCTGCGTGCGCGCGGATCAGCAAGATAAGGAAGCCCTTTGCCCTTAAGAATATTCTTTAAAGCTGTGCGCTCTGCATCATCTATAAGGAAATGCCTAAATAACGACCCCTCTATAACATTATGTAAGAAAATCCTCTGCAAATATTCTTTTTCTGCCCAGACTACTGGGTCACTCTCATCACCAGGCAACATTCTTATTCTATCCAAGAAACCAACGGTTATCTCCTGATAAGCACTAATAGTATCCCATCTGCCTTCTTTTTCTAACTGTATAGCTTTTGCTTCAACCATAAGATACCACCAAGTTCTTGTCGACTCTCTGGCAGTCATAATAAGAATAGGAAATGCTACTAACCAACCAAACCACGGGAATACCCCTTGACTCAAGAATACGCTTGCCACACCTAATCCGGTGATAATAACACTGAGAGTTATAACTGTCACAGCCACAACAATGGCTGTTCTACGCACAAAATCATTGTCTATAGTAGTAGCCCTGGCTAATGCCCAAACACCTGTAACCAAAACCGAGATGCCTAAAGTGGTAACAACCGCTGGAATTAAACCTGCGCCAAAATACATAGTAAATAACCACATAACAATATTGGAAGCGGCAACCCAGAAAAAATACCTATGAAAAAATGCTTTCTTGGTATCCATCTTATCCTTGAAATTCGGATCATTCTGATAACGTTCTTTGTATTCCTGGGTATTCTTGGATGTCATTATTTTCCAAATGCCTTTTGTCCAATCTATAAGATGGAAATCCACATATTTTCCTGTGTGCTGAGCCTCCTTAATTATTAATACGGCGATCGAGACTCCAAAAACAAGCGCTACAAAATGACTGGTGAATAGAGCAAGCCAAGCTGTACATATAATTTTCATTGCTAAGGCTGTTGTAGGAAGCTGGCTGGACCAGATTAATCCAACTTTACCGAGAAGTGGCACACCCATAAACAGGGCAAAAGCAACTGCGAAGGTAGAGACAATGGCCTTAAAAACTTTACCGGGCATACGGATCTTAAGCGGATACCTGGGATAAGATAAGTTTCTATCTTTATATTCTTTGGCTAGACGCAGCCTGAGATTAACTACAAGTCTATCGCTATCAGATCCAATATTCTTTAGCGAACCTATGACTCTTGTTTTAACTTGTTTTACCAGCGTTTCGATTTCTTTATCTATTTTTGCTATTTCCTTTTTCTTCTCCTCTATTTCTTCAAGCTTATCCCCAGACTTTTTGATTAAAGCCTCTAATTCTGCTACTTTTGTTGTCTTCTCTGCCTTAGCCTTATTGATTTCGCCTACTGCCACAGATATATTGGGGTCACTAAGAAGCATGGGGTCTATACCGGCTACTATATTCTCCATCCTTGAGATTCTATAATCCAATTCTGATATAGGGCTGCTTGAGGAAATCACCTCTGCTTTTAAGTTGTGTATCTGCATAAGGTAATCGGTGATTGCCTCTTCTACATCCAAAGAACCTAATATTTCCTGCTCGGCAATCTTCATTATCTTTTCTACGTATTGTTTGATATTGTCTTCCTTTCCCAGCAGTAAGTAATCCTGCAACCCTAAATCCAATATCAGATCATCAAGGAACTCAGCTAACCTTCTTAAATCCTGATCCCTAAAAGGTAAATATCCTTCTTTACCTTTCTCGACTTTTCCCTTATTATAATTTTCCCACTTATCATGCTGAGTAAGAATTAAAGCAAATAACAAGTATGAAATTGGTTTGATAAACCATTGCTCTATAAACAGATAACGGGCGTCTATATCATCGAAATTAAGCGCACCTAGGTCAGCAACAACTTCATCGTGTTTAGGATGGCCTTGTGGATAGAAGCCCTTCTTATCGCTATTAACATCGCCTTTAACTGTAACTTCTAAAGTAGCCTTATCAGCTATTAAATAGAATTTCTTAAGATAGTGGGATAAGTGGCCAATAAGATACAAGTGTCTATCGATATCGGCAAGCCTTGCTCTTATCTTCTGATAAAGCATCTTATTGACATCGCTTATTCTCGCTTCTGCATCATCAGCGGGCTCGAGAGCTAAATCAGCTAATTGCCCTTTTCTCTTCTTAGGCGAAGAGAACAAATTCTTAAGATTACCGAAGAAACTAACTATGTATAGGAATTTGGTAAAGAGTATTAACGCTATAGGAAGAACTACTGTCACGATAGCAAAACCTACGCCTACAATAATCAACAAAGGCTTTACTGTTTGACGCTCGTTTCTGTCTAAGAAAAGATTATGGATTAAATTATTTTTAGAGTGTTCGGATATATGTATTTCAGAGAATTCATTCGCTTTGTCAACTAACCCCTCTTCATTATACTGTCTGTGCATTACCGGTCTGAACCTATTACTATGTTCTTTTATGATTTCTCCCTGGAAGAACAGTTGAACTCCTTTTTCAAACTTATAATCCTGGCCATCTTCAAGGACGATCTTCCCGGATAACAACACCTCATCAGGATCCTGGCCCGCCCTGGCTAATAACAACTTGCGATCTTCCCCAAAATACGGACCATAATTACCGTCAACATAATTACCTAAATAATCAATAGTCCCTTCGCCATTATCATTATCAGCAACAAGCATATAACCTGGGTGATCCGGCAATACTATCGTAGTATGATTAATTGTCCTGCCGGTCATTGCGCTCTGGCCGAATCTCACATGGGCTATATCAGTAACATGATTCCAATCGTTGTCAGCGACCTTGGTTTCTTTAGCAACACCAAATTCATCGAAGAATACCTCTTTTTCATAATAAACACCTGGCCTTCTTAAACCTAAGGATGGATCTCTATCCATAGAAAGCTGGCTATAAAGCCTGCCGTCCGGATAAAGAGTTATTTCAACAATATCCCTTTTATTCTCTCTCTTGTCTTGATTTTCATAGACAAATTTCTCATTTTCAGCTCTAAGATTAAAAACTCTAGCAACCCAATTACTATCTTCCCAAGTCTTTGTAACATACTTGTCAGCATCAAAACCATTTTCCCTACTATATCTATATGTATACCCTTGTTTACCATATCCAAAATGTAATGGTCCAGCCTCTGTTGCGTTGAATATATCTGTGTTGAAAGAACCTAAGGTAATCCAAAGCGGATCGCCAATTAGTTCACCGGTATCAGGATCAATGTCATAACCATCCGCTCTCAACGCAATCTTGCCTTCGCCACTTTTACCTAGTCTGTATTTCTCCCTGATATATTCAGGGGCTTTAAGAGTCTCAGTCAGCCTTTGCGCATCAACATAACCTTCTATAGGATTATTAATATCAACGTCAATATTCATGCGCCTGTTTATAGTAGTAACATCAAAAATAAACAGACGATCAGTATAACTATGCCCTTTAGCGTTTTTAACAACAGCTTCAGTGGCTTGATCAAATGAAGCTGTTGTTAAAGGATACCAACCACCTTTCTGGTCTCTAACAATAACAACCGATTCTCTACCTATGCCTTGATTATCAAAATCAAATACATATATAGCCAATATAGGTCTATTGAAATCAACGAAGCCTTTATCATCTCTACCATAAAACTCCTGCAGTCTTACATTTCCATCAAAATCTCTATATGCCCTATACCAAATCCTGAAAGCCTCCTTATCTCCAGCCTGATCTGCATAAAATATTACCGAGTTGCTTGATATTATTATATTATTATCCCAATCAATCCTATCTAAAGTTCCATGACCTATTTCTACTGCGTAATTGTGACTATTGTAAATATGATAGGATGTGTTGGTCTCGTAGCTAACATCCAGCGCCTTAAGCAATGCGGGATTGAACAAATTATTTTCATAATTAAACTGCTCTGTTCTTTCAATCTTATATTTTGCTATGTCAGGCAACTCTGCCAACATCTCTCCCCAAGTCTTGCCAAACAGCCCGTTCTTCGTAAGGTGAAGTCTATATTTCCAGTAACCCTCATGTTCATCACGAACATCAATGAATAAAAGATGCTTGTACAGATCAACAACTAGCTTTTGGTTTTCATCTATACGGTAACTTAAAGCCACTGGTTCTTTCGAATCACCTGTTAAATCAAAACGCAAACTTATTATATGCTCTTGACCGTTATGGACATAATTAAACTCAATATCCGCTAAGCCCTCATCAGATATCTTTATTACCGGATCATCGCTTAATACACCTCTTTCTTCAAACGCTTGATAAGAGGGATTAAAACGGACTTCTGTTTTAGGATTTATAAATAAGATTTTAGCCCATTTTAAATCACTGGGATTAACTATTCCTAGTTCAGGATGTGAATTAAGGTTCCCCAAAATGACACCTATTTTATCAGCCCATCCATTCGGAAGATCCTCATAATTGACATTTACTGACTCTGATATTGCCGTCTCAGCAACAAAAATACCATCGACAATCTTTGTTATATACGCGACATCTCTATCTATGCCAAGCACCTTGCCTGGTATTATAAATAATCCTTTGCTAAACTTAAGTTTTATCTCTTCTCCCCCAGCTATACCGAATTCTCTTATGAATTTACCATCTTGGCTGAATTCTTTTTTTATGTTGAATGAAATATCTATATGCTGATCGTTACCCTGATTAATTCTCAGAATATTTTCCCCTAAATCTACTACCCAACCGGTCTGTTGACTTAAGTTAAATGTATATTCATCATCTGCATTACGATCAAAATCAGAATAAGTGCGCGCTACTGGCTCTTTTCCTGTTAGCCCTCTCTTTGCGGCTTCTCCTCCAATCAAGTCTGAAGTCTCTCCATCGATACGAACACTTACTCTCCTGACATCCCCATTACTCATATAGGGATCTACCCTAACTACACCCCAGGCATCATAGCCAAGATAATCAATAAGATTACCTTCTTCATCAACGTTCTGAACGATTATGACTCTCTTAACTTTATCTTCGGTCCCGGCTTTATATCTGATCTCTCTTATACCAATTTCCTGAGCATAATGAGCAGGTTCACCGGTAAATCCGGTTGCATCTGCATTCATTCTATAAACAGGAACTCCTCTTTCAGCCGGTGCAACAACCATGACATAAGACTCATCTAAGTTTGCTGAAGGATAATAGTATTCGGTGGGCTTGTCTTCTCTTGTGGTTAAACGCATTAAGCTGGCGCCATCATATATCTCCTGGGCTAAAGCAATGCGTTTTGCCCTATCAAGTAAGTCGCTGTTAGGAATCCATCTGGATGTGCCATCAGAATATGCTAATAATAAGTTTTCCTGGTATCTCGCCTCTAAGAAATCTTTTCCGAGTTGGTTCATCTTAACAGTGCAGAACTTGCCATTAATCTTTATACCTAATTCAACTAACGGCCTCCATCCCTCCAATAATGCATCTTCTACTTCCGGTATTCTTTCGTCTGGGTTGAGTCCTTTGACTTTCTTCTCACCTTTATCATATCTTCCGTTCTCATTGGCATCAAAATACCATACATACGGACCTTTGCCTTCAAACCTCGGGGTTACTGCTGGGGTTTCTGGCTGTGCAGGCTTTGCTGCCGGAACGACAGGAGTTTCGGAAGCTGGAGTTTCTTCTTCAGTAACTTTGACAGGTTCTTCTTCGGCCCGTGTTTCTTCTGTTGGTGCCGGTGCTTCCGCAGGTTTTGCTGCTGTAGTATCAGCAACTCCCACTGCTTTTACTCCGGCCGGTTTTGTTTCAACAGGCTTAGTAGCAACAACTACTGGCTCTGCCTCAACCGCCTCTTCTTGTTCTCTGCCGACTTCAACCAATTCACCCTTTGCTTCGGACCCGGCAATGCGATTCCTTAACTCTTCAACCGGATTATCGCCTAAATTTACGCCTAACCATGTCCATGCGCTTTCTACCGGCTTACTACTATTAAAATGCGGAGCAATGAATAACTCTCCGTTTCTATCAACCATAAAGCCCATAATTACTTCTTTATCCGTTGCGCCTTCAGGAGTATAAACCTGTACAAAATATCTGCTCTCTGCAGATCCTATTGCGGCTTTAACTAATGCTTCTTCCCTGGCTTTCAGCTCTGGGCTTACAGCTGTATCTGAGGTTACGCCTGAAGCTGGCTGGACTGGCTCTAATTCTACAGGAGCGACAGCCTCTTGTGCTTGGGCTAGCTCAACCTCTGGAGTCTGGGCAACTGGCTTTGAAACTTCTTGCTGGGCTGAGACACCCGTTAACCCTTTAGTTGCATCCTGATAGCCTTTTGAAAGTGCGTTAAATACCGGTTTAGCTCTGCCGCTATCATCAAATAACTCCAGGTCTTCTTCGGAAGGATTGATATCTCTATTCTTCCAACTTTCGCCTCTTCTTTCATGCCAGATCATTCCTACCAAAACCTTAGGATAATCTTTATATTGAGGATCGTTGTTGCCGGCCATAAATCTTGATAAAGCTTCGGTTGCGTTCCTGGCAAATTCTGCCTGGCCTTCTTTGCCTATTGAACCATAAGACGATTCACCGAACTCACCTATTGCTACTGGCTTACCTAAACCGGCTGCTAATCTGATGTGATAACCGAATTCAGCCGCTAATTCATCGGCGCCCATTACTCTTTTTGCCGGCCTGCCTTCATTCCAGTTAGGATATAAGTTCAATGCAATACCGTCAAAATTAGAAACATTCGGCCTCATCATCTCAGCAATATTCTCACTCATCCCGCCATGCCCTAAAAACACCAGATGGTTTGAGTCTTTTGCTTTATAAGCTGCTGCCAGGCTATTCATAAACCTGTAATATTCTTCGGCGCTCATGTTCACTGTATCCCATGCTCCGCTTCCAAACTGAGTTGTGCCTGCACCCGGGACATAATAGTCATTCTCATTGCCAAGTTGTACGAATAATACTGCATCCCCTAATCCTTTCATTTCAGTTGCCAGACGCTCAACACTCTTTCTGACTTGCTTCAGGTTTTCTGCTGTAGGATCTGCGAGGTAGAAATTATTATTACTGCCAGCATAAAGCCCGGCAAAATGCAATACTACCGCATGCATCCTGCCGTTAGTCTTTGCATGGACTCTTGTAATTAAATCTTTTAAGGATTTGAAATCACTATTTGTAGGATTATTCGGAGGCAGGTAGACCTTATAAACGTTGTTGCCTTGGCCGGCAAGCATTTCGGCAACTGCCTCTATAGGTTCAACTACGGGCATGAAATCTGTATGATAGCTTGAAATATGGCTGTTACCTGTATTCTGTTCTGCTGAGCCAAGAGCGAATAACAATCTTGGCTTACCCTGTTCATCTTTCTCAACAAATGCCCAGCCAAGGTTGCTGACATTTACGAGTTCTATTTCTCCTTGCGGAGGAGCGCGTATATCAGCTTGAGCAACAGACTGCTGAGCAGGTATAGTTTCATCTGTGGCTTTAACATTACCTTCTGCGCCTGTTACTTTCGGCATATCCCTTACAGCTGGAGTTGCTTTTTGTGTTTCGGAAGCCCTTCCATTACCCTCGGCAGTAATACTATCAACATTTAAGACGGCTCTTCCTGAAGGATTAATCTTCCTGCCAAAAGCCTCTTCTCCGGTATGGAAAGCTATGCGCTTAATATTACTTAAATCTACTGCCTCAACAACTATTGTTTTTGGTTCTTTAGTTAATGTATAAAGCCCTTGTAATCCTGTCGGGCTGTTTTCATTTGCTGATTTAGGTAATAGCTGGAGCATAAATTTGCCTTCTCCGCTAACGGTAAAGGTTAATTTCTGTTTACCCTGGACGTCAAATGGCCCGGTAATCCATTCAGATGCCCATCTTTCACCACTTGCCTGGTTCATGGATAAAGGTAATTCAGTTATGCTTGTGTCCTCTATTGCTTCAGCGTAGGCTTTCTCTCCGCCGAATATAAGGTCTAAGATCACATCACCGATTCTAGCGAGCAGTCCTTCTTCTCTATGATCATCGGATGTTTCTAAGCTTGCCTGTTTATTCTCTGATGGATTGGTAGCTTCAGCCGACTGAGCAGCTTCTGGGACAGCTTCAACTGATTCTTTTTTAGGTGCAGGCTGAGTTACTGCTGGCGCCTCATTTGCCGGAGCATCTGTTTTAGTATCAACAGAAAACTGTCCTTCTACATCATTATCTGGTGTACCGACATATTGAGAAATAAGCTCATCCCACTGTTCTTTTAATGTATCTTCGGTTAACGGTGTATTTAAGTATCCTCTCTTTACATCCGGTGAGTCTGCTAACATAAATACTTTAGCACCTTCACCATCAGTATTGAAGCCTGTCTTCTCATCAAAGAATAATCTTTCTTCTGCAAGCGCTATATCTCTTTCAATTATGCTGACAGGTATAAGAATAGGACGATAAGGCTTGCCTTTATGTTTGACATCGCCTAACTCAGGCTGATATTTACCATCAGCATCTGGGACTGCCAGCAATATCTCTTCTACTCCATCTCTTGTAACAATTACTGCAGTCAGGCCTAATGAATCGAAGTTCCTAGCTAATTCTGCTTCGCTGTAGTAACGAGAAGCACCTGTCTTAGGATCTGTTAAGGCGAATTTACCTTCGGACATACTTTTCAATAAAGCATAGCCTGCTCTACCGGGAACCCAATCACCATTGCTGATACCTTCAAAACCTCTTATCTGGAACCTGTAAACTATACCGTAAGGTGTCTTCTTTACTGCCCCGTTTTCATCGGTTGCAGGGACTGTAAATAAGTGGCCTGTATCTATTGCTTGCTTAACCTGCTCAGCGCTTAAATCTACTCTTCCGGCATTCCTGTCATATACTGGGCCGACTCCTTCAATATCTGCCTGAGCAACCTCTAAAGCTCTGCGGCCTAAATCTATAATTACAGGTAAACCGTTGCGTGCCTGGTTTAATACGATTATGTCTCTTGCATATTTACCCAAGGAAACTTTATTGCCGTTTATAATAATATAGTAGTCATTTCCTTCATGTATAATTCCGACTGAACGAAGCTCTTCTTCGCTCATATATCCTACTGCTTTGGTGTGTTTCCATTCTGCTTCGGTGAGTGCTTCAGGCCGTGTTCCATCAAGATAATGCTTCACTCCAAAACCTTCCAATAATTTAGCGTCTTTTATTGCTTCATCTCCCCAGACTACCAAATAGCTCCTGCCGTCTAAGGTGACATAATCAGCCTTGGCCTTTGGAGGAGCGCGTGTCTCAGGTAAACCTGCCGCTTCAATCGCGCGCATAGGTTCGTAAACAGCTTCCTGTATCCTGCCGATATTTGTGTCTTGTGTAGGTATGCCTTTGATCCTGCCGGCTTCGTCTCTTGGGACTTCATAAGTCTTGCCGCCGAATGAAAGTATCGGGAAATTAATACTGAAGTTGTCGAAATCACGGCCATTAATCATCCTTTTTTCATACCCTATCTCCATCCTTGAATCTGATTTACCGGGCAGAGGCAATAACAGGCTTGCCTGAAGCGCGCTTAAATTGTATCTTTCGTTATACATACCTCCTAATCTAATAGCTGCATCCTTAGGTAATTGAACCTCAACCCAGCCTTTGGCTTTGGTTGCGCTTCCACTCATAACTTCAGCATAAGCTGAAACAGGCCCGTAAATCTTACCTTTAAATGCCGCGCCTATATAAGCAAAATCTCCGGGTGACCATCTGCTTGTGTCATGCTCAGCGCGGACAAATACTTTAAATTCCCTGTCATTTTCCCTGTCTCTTAAACCGAATCCTACCTGGCCGAAACTAAACCCTTCGCGCACGAATATATCCTGCGGGACATAAAATTGCTGGCCAGTAAAAGGCTCATGCATCGCAATCTGGACTGTATCTGTATCGCTGTACCCTGCGATTCCGCCCTTTGCCTCAATGAATGCCCTGAAATTATTAAAGACTTCTTTCTTAAATTCATCATCAAAGTGGAATCCTACCGCATAAATCTGGCCGTCATCGCCTTCCTGAACATCGATTACACCGGCAATTGCTA
The DNA here is from genome assembly GCA_003598025.1 of Candidatus Omnitrophota bacterium. Taxonomy (NCBI): domain Bacteria; kingdom Pseudomonadati; phylum Candidatus Omnitrophota; species Candidatus Omnitrophota bacterium. The sequence goes on along the minus strand of QZKH01000004.1, from coordinate 30,709 downwards.
ATTTTATTATATGGTGCTCTGTGTCAAATACGAAATTGGCATTGTCAAATATTACCCAGTGGGTTTCTTTATAAGGCTCATATTCACCGGGTTCTGTTTCACGATACCCGCTTCTTTCGGCCCTTTCTATCTTAAAGAGGTTTGTTCCGGTCTCGCCTATCGGCGTGCGTATACCTAATGCAACTGCCTTCGTCTGAGGAGCGCCCTCATCAAGCTGCATAGCATTTACTGCCAGGTCAACTGCGGAATTTCCGAGCATAAACACATCTGTTGCCACTGCCTGATTACCTAAGAGGCCTTGAGTAAAGAACGAGCCAATTGAACCTTGCGGCCTTCTGGATTCTCTTATTTCTTTAAAATCTTTTTTGCTAAGGAAGAAGCCGTGTGGTATCTGTTTTCTTAAGCTTTCGCCTTGTCTTACTAGCTCATCCTCTGTCCTGATTAATTCCTGGCGCTGGGCTTCTGTGCCGAGGCCTGATTCCATAATCCTGTCTAAGTTATCAAGCAGCTCTTCCCTTGCAGGTATAAATTTCTCAAGCATATCAATCGCTGCAGCTATTCTGTCATTTCTCTGTTGTACAAATTCTCTGGCCTCTACTGCATTTGCTATTTGCTCTCTTAAGTATTCCTGCGCGTTAGCTAAGTCTTCCTGCAGCTGCCTATTGTATCTTAACCAATTGGCCATCTGGTCGTCTAACCAGACATTATATTCGGAAGCAGCAGGTATTAAGTTAAAAGTAAGGTCTTCTAACCTTGCGTTTGCTGCGTCAAACCTCTCCTGCCAATACTCAACACCGTCTCCATCAACTAATGAGTCGCGGTAAGCTTCTGCCTCATCAATACGGCCTTCCCAGTAAGGTATACCTTCGTTTACCAATTCATCTCTGTAATTAATTGCATCCTGAAGGCGGCCTTCCCAGTAAGGCACATCTACTGTTCTTAAGCCATCCCTGTATTCAGTAGCTGTGGTCAATCTTCCTTCCCAGTAAGGTATATCTTCATTAACAAGCTGGTCTCTATATTCGTAAGCCTCATTGACCCTTCCCTGCCAGTATTCAACATCATCTTCTGAGCCGTTCTGCTGGGCATCTAAAAGCTGCGCTTCTAATCCGGGTATGCCCCATTCTGTATCTGTTAAGAGGCTATTCAATGCGCTTTGTGATTCTGATAAATTAGCCTCCAGGCCCGGTATACCCCAATCTCCGGTTTCTACTGAAGAAAGGTCATCTCTTGCCTGGTCTAACCTTGCCATAAGGCCTGCAATACCCCAGCTTGTTGTATCAGGGTTTAGAAGTGCGGTTAATTCCTGATTAGCTTCTTCAAGCCTTTGCTGTAAACCTGAAATTCCCCATTCTCCATTTGTAACATCATCCAAATCTCCTCTGGCTGCTTCAAGCTGGGCCCTTATCCACTCCCTGCTCCATTCTGTATCTGCGCTTCCGTTTAATGCGTTAAGTTCTTCAATCAAAGCATTCCTTGCCGCTTCTGATTCTTCTATTCTTGCTGCTAAATCTTCCATATCGTTTTCGCTTATCTCAAGGAGATGCTCATAATATGCTACGCCTCTCTGGGCATTCAATATTGATTCCGCTATCTGCAGGTTTGACTCAGCGGTATAGGCCTCTAAAGCGCGCCTGGCGTTATCCGGTGAACCATACCAATTGACATTAGCTAAAGCAGAGGCGCGTATTAACTGACCGCTATACATAGCTACATTTCTTCTTCCGGTAAGCACATTATATACCGCGTCAATAGACTCGTCTTCTAAGGCGGTAAGCCTGCCTAACCAATTCTGGGAGATCTCAAGTTCGCCGTTATAATACTCAAGTTCATTGTACGCTGATTCCAGTAATTCACGGTAATAATCCGCCAAGCCGTCATTTCCTTCTGAAACATACTGAGCGATCAAATCAGTGAAGTTGGAAATGTTGCCATTAACCCTGCTGATTTGTTCTGTTAAGAAATCGACTCCTTCTCTTGCCCTGCCAAGCTCGTTATTGTAGAAGCCCATTGCATCATTGAGGTTAACCTGTGCCTGCAATAACTGCTTAGTAAGGAAGATTATCCTTTCTCTCTGCTCTACCTCAAACTGCTTGATAATATATTCCATATACATTTTATTATCTAAATCAATACGGGCAGATTCCATTGAGCGGGGCAGTTCCTGATAAACGCCTCTTAACCATTCGTTGTATGTCTTACCAGCCCTCCAATAAGCTACTTTTCTTACATATTCCAATACGCCTTTTACATATGCCTCGTAATCTTCCTGCGATGCCGGAGTATATTCAAAATCCAGCGGCGCTCCATTTCTTTCCAGCTTGATTTCGCCTGTGCCGCGCCTTCTCTCAATATTAATTCTTGCTTCCTCTATATCTCTTCTTTCGATTAATCCGGCGGGAGGAGCGTCCAGATACCTTCTGTTTCCGTTCTCATCTATCAATACTGCGTATTTGCCTTTTGCTTCCTGGTCAACCGCGTATTCAACTATAGCAGGTATTAAGCTGCCGTTTGCGCCTTTGGCTGTTAACTGGCTGTGATATGTCACCACTGTGCCGGGTTTTAATGTGATCTTTAAGCCATTACCAAAACTAATCGTTACTTCATCAGCCAGCACATCTACAGGTATGCCTCTTAACACCGAAGAATCATGGATAAATACAGTCCTGGGAACATCTGCTCTAAATGTCCTGATTATGGCATAAGGCACATCGAGCTCTTCAGCTTTAACTTTGGCAAAAGGCCTTCCATCAATACTGTATTTTGTGCCTTCAGTAAATCTTGCATCATAGGTTATCTGCCAGTCATTTTCTAAAGTCTGGGCCTTTATCTTCTTACCGGTGTTAACCTGTATCTCTGTGCCCTGCGGAAGAGTTATAACTTCCGGCCTGTTAGCAGGATCAACAACGTTTAATGTGCCCCTTGCGTTATCCGGATTAACGACAAACTGCTTACCTACAAGGCCCCTGGTTAATGCCAAATATTCAAGCTTAGCTATATGCAGTGAAGGAATAATTATGTTGCCTGTATATGGATTGATAGGCACGTTTAATGGCGTTGTTTTTACAGAACCATCGGGATTATAGAAATAGGTGTTGAATATTTCAACAGGGGCAATACCATCAGCCGCAACAGGTATCTCCTGCTCTGACTGATAGACTATTATTTCCCTGTCTCTCAAATTAACTTCTCCGCCAAACCCGAGTAACGCGCTCATATACTGGCCGTTTCTCATGTAATCTACCAGTGACGGGATCCTGTAAGCGCCCTCTTCCATCCACGCGCCCTGGTCAACCAAGAAATCCTTTGTAAAATCATGGTACATATTGGCGACCGAGAGCGTTGTGCGCTCGCCGGTATCAATATTATTCCTTATAATAATCTGGTTATTCCCTTTTCTTTCAATCCAATATATATAAGAAGGATCGGTATTTAACATTGCTTCTTCAAGGGCGGCTTTCTGCCTTGCTGAGAAGATTACTATTGCCGGATATTCTTTGTGTTTCTCGCCTTTAAATATGCTCTTAAAGAAATTACCGAGGTCTTCGCCGGGTATGGTTAAGTTTACGCCTTTTTTGCTATGCTGTTCAACCACCTGCTCATTTTCTAAGTCAATCAGCGGGAAGTAGGCAAATTCGTTACGCTGTAAATTCAACAGTGTAAGGCGGCCTCCGAAGAGCGACAATTTTCCAAGGCCGATATCGATTATTTTAAGATCTAATGAAGGAGGCTCTTTAATAAACAATACTGCGCCGTCACGCTCTGCCTTAGCAACCCTTGGCTGCTGGATTATATTTAATAAACTATCGACTAAGGACAAGCCGCCAAAAACATCAATGCTGCCGGCTTCAAATAAGCCGGTCAGGATATTTATTGCATTTACGTAATCATAGCCTTTACCGCCAACGCCTAAACCAATAAACAGGTTATTGCCTGCCTTAAAGCTTAACAATGAATTAGAAGTCTGGGTATTTAAGGTAAGCAATATCTGCATAATATCCTTTTCCCTGTCTTCATTGCGCTGTGCGATTACTTCCTGCAGCCTTTTTAATTGGTTGACTGTGTTCTGGCGGGCATTATCTATGCTTGCTTCAAGTTGCCCGATGCTTAAATATCTCTGTTCTCTGGAAACAAAAGTCAAGCCGATGTCATCCGGTATGTCTGTTGCCTTACCTTCATTAGCGATAGTAAAAGGATTATCCCCTGATTTTGCAATGTAGAACCAGATAGTGCCTGCAACCGAAGCTCTAGCATCCGGTGTGTTCCATCCATGGCCGGTAGGTATATTATTATCTGTTGCGTAAGGAAGCACGCCTTCACGCCTGATACTATCAAGCTGGCCAAGGTAATAATCTGCCTTATCCTGCATGCCCATTGCCTGATATGCAGAAACCATCCCGGCAGTCCATTCAGGGGTTACGGTAGGATTGCGTTTCCTGCCTGCATCTTTTGGATTGGCAAAATCAAAACCTTCGACCTTTGTCCCTTCTTTTTCACCTGGAATTAAGTATTCGTCCTTAACTTTTGTTTCTTTTTCCGCGGCTCTTAATAATGCCTCTGGGTCAATGCCCATACTTGCCAATTTATCCCTGCCCAGAGCGATTATCGCCCAGGAAGCTGTGTCCGTAGCAAAGCAATGGTCGCCATTTCCGTCTAATTTTAATCCGCGGTAGAACCTGTGCTCTTTCTTGTCATAAGCAGATGTTGCCAGCCAGTTGGCAATTTTCTCTTTTGCTGCTGAATATTTTTCAGGGTTCGTAATCCCCGGCATCTGAGAAAGCATATTAAATAACGCATAAGCATCAATATTCTCTTCTGTCGCATGGCCGGTAAATAATGAATAAGCTGTCGCTTCTTTATTTGCGCTTATATTGTAGCCAAGCTCTATACCGCCGTCTTCATCCTGGATTTTTATTAATGCATCGGCAATTGCAATAGCTACAGGTAAATATGTATTGTCATTAGTCCTTGCCGTATAAGTAAGTATTGCCATCGCAAGCCAGGCATTAGGGCCGGCCCTTACAACAAACTCTGCTTCCTTGCCGTTTCCGGCATCATAAGCACATGCAAAACCGTGGAATTCTTTCCCATCCGCTGTTAATCTCGTATATTCTCTTAGATAAAAATCGAGCGCGGCCTTAGCTGATTCTACGTTTAAGCTGTAATAAAGACCTAAATTCTCATCTAATCCTTCTGCACTGAATGCCGGCTGAGGATTATTCACTGAAAGAATTATTCTTGCTGCCTGATCATAAGTGAATGCCTGGTTATTCTCTATTGCTCCGCCAACGTGGCTTACCCAGAGTCCGGTTGGCTTTGTTGCTTCTTCGTGAGTATTTGATTGGGTAATCTTCATTTCAACAGTATTATAATTACTCTGTGATTCAACACTTCTATGTATAGAATCTATCTGGAGTAAACTAGAATTATACAGTTCTTCTAACCAACGTTGAGCCAATCTCAATTTCGCTGCGTACTCGCCGTCTTGAGATTTCTGGATTCTCGGATTAATCTCATCTCTGACTTGCAAGAAAACAATCTTTTCTAACTCTGCTTTCTTAACCATCAAGCTACTCGTTTCTTCTTTTCTTTCTTTAACTACTCCAGCTTCTCTATCCATTAACGATTCTGCAGCTATAAACCACTCAGCAGCTAATTCATATTTTGCTTTTGATTCTTTCTCCCTACCTTCAAATAATAATCTTCGACCGTCTTCAGCATATTTTTCTGCCAAACTGATAGCTTCTGCATAATTATTAGTAACTATAAAAGTATCGAGATGCGAGCTATTCTCATTAATGTCATGCTGCAACCTAATAGTTCTTTTTTTGAATAATTCAATTACTCTTCTTGCTTCTTCTTTTACATGGAAATCTTCATTTTTATCTTCAGTAATCAATTTAAGCGCCTCAAGCACACTATCATTATCTATCTTACCCAAAGCCTGAATAGCGGCTGTTCGTACAAAGAATTCCTCATCCTTGTTCTCTACTGCTTTCAAGAGCGAATTAATAGCAGAATCATTTCTAATATTTCCTAGAGCCAAAGCTGCTGCTTCACGCCTATAGGCATCAAAAGAGTCAACTTTTTTCTGGGTATTGTTTAAAATGGTAGTAAGGATTTTAATAACTCGCTCATTATTAAAGTTACTCAGGGCTTCTATAGCTGCTATATGAACTTTATAATCTACGTGCACAGCACGTACTACCCCCGGATATATATAAGGATTTACGTCTGGTTGATATTTATAGATTTGAAGGATTCCAATTAAAGAATCAATGGCACGCGAATCCTTGAAGTCACCTAAAGCTTTAATTATGGCTATTTGTAAACTAAATTTACCTTTTAAGTTAGAACTAATTAATAATTTACTAATAGGCTCCACTGCTCTATTATCACCTATTTTACTGAGCGTAGCGGCAACATCCTCCCAAATTCCTAGACTATATTCATTGGCTAATTCTCTAATCAAGTATTCAACTGCTGGTTTTCCTACTTCAACGATTCTTCCCCAATCTTTTTTCGCAATAAGATACAACACTTCCTCATTAATACCTTTTGGAGACCACCTTAAAGCATCTAATATTCTTACCAAATTTTCTTCAGTCACCTCTGTTCTTATAGAAGGAGATGTTCTTTTCTCCAGAATTCTAGAAAATAAATCAAAATTGTCTATTGCCAATCTCATAAATTCAGCATTGCATTTTTCATCGTTTATCAAATTACCTAAGGCACATATCGACGCGGCACATATGCCATCAAATTCACTGTTCACTTTCTTGAGTAAAACACTTATTGCGCGCGGATCGTTAGACTTACCTAATGCATCTATAATTGCATATCTAGTACCTAGATCCCAGTCGTAATCCTTTTCTAACAAAATGCTACTAAGCACTTCTACTACTCTATGATCGTTATATTTAGTAAGTTCGGATATGGCCGAAATACATGCGCTATCCTTGAACTGCCGCGACCAAGGATCTTGCAAGATATTAACTAATTCGCTAAAGCTTCTTCCATGGGTACTTATTGTTGAGTTAGCTGGTTCTGCAAAACTGTCGTTTGTCTGGTTATTGACTAAGCCTATAAAATATTTTTCTACATCTAATCTGGGACACATAGACTCTTGATTTATGGGAAATGTGTTCTCTCTATTTACGTTATTATCAAAATCTCCTGCTTTAGCTAGAGCCCTATTAGGATCAACTACGCCTGAACCTAACAAATTTTCCCTGAAGTGCTTGTCGTCTATAGGTACTGCTGTATCTCTAATAATTCTAAAAGCTTGCTGGGGAGTTAATTCTGGATTAGCTTGCAACATCTGGACAATTAGAGCAGCAACACGAGGCGCAGCTACTGAAGTTCCTTGCGCTTTAAGGTAATAGCCGTTATAAATTCCCTGGATATCTCCAAGAGCACAAATATCTACATATCTACCATAGTTTGAATATTCAGCTTTGTTATTCAACCTATCTACCGCAGCAACAGCAACAACCTCATCAAAAGCAGCAGGATAAGTCATCTCCATACTATTATCATTACCTACAGAAGCAACAATCACCACTCCTCTACTATGCAATTCTCTTATTATTGCCTGTTGAAAAGGATCTGGAACATTATTCCCAGCGCTGAAATTAACCACCCCAGCTCTTACTTCCGGATGTTGCCGCATATAAATCAAAACCTTAAACAACCCTTCGGTTAACTTATAATCAAATTTCCTACCGTTATCCTCAACGCATATAGAAACAATTTCCACATCCGGAGAAACATTTCTTAATACACGCGCTGCCAAACTTCCATGTGTAAGCCTATTTTCTAAATCGCCAGAAACATCTCCTTCGACAAGCTCTTTGTTCACTCCTGAATTAAACACGAAGGAAACCACCATACCTTCTTGAATTGTAGATTCAGTTTCTGGTATTGCCATTAAATCTTTCAAAATCGGCAAGTTTATTTCTACTGTTTTCTTAATATATGGCGTTGGATTAAACCTAAGCGCATTTTCCAAATCCCCGATCGCGGCGTCTAACTGATTAGTAGCAAAAAGAGCAATTCCTCTTAAATAATAAGCCTGTGAATATTCCGGCGATATAACAATTGCCTTGGTTAATTGAGATACCGCTTCTTCATAGTTTCCCTCATAAAGATTAGAGGCACCTAAATTAATAAGGTCTCTTATAGCTATGGGGATGGAATCGATATTTATTAAGACCGGTTCAATCTTATCTGATTTGACCTCTCTGGCTTGTTTTAACTCGAATACACTTAATCGTGCCTTATCTTCAACGTAATCCTCTCTATCTATCCCTACTGCTGGTCTTTCAGCCGTAGCCTCTGTTGTAGATGCCTCAGTAGCTGCTGCCTCTACGGGCTTTGCAGGAGCAGGTACAGGTAAAGGTTCAACAACGACCAGAGGCTTCTGTTCAACAACCGGCTCTTCTTCTGTATCTGCCACATTACCTTCAGCGATATTCTTTATTTCTCCTGCTCTTTCTGCGGTTACTTCAACCGGTCCGCCTGTACTTCTGACTATCTTGAACAATTTATGCCTCTGTGCACATGAAGTATCATAATTCCTTCCGCCGTGTCCGGCAGCCAAAACCACTTCCGTTTTCTCATCCAAGCCTAAAACTTCCGTTTTGTAATAGTCAACCAACTTTCTTGCTTGTTCAACCTGATCATTAAATTGCTCTGTGGTAAGTTTAGGTAATTTTGCCGCTGAACCAAATTCCAGTAAAGCTACATTATCTTTCTTTAAGATATCGGAAACGTTAGCGCTCCAAGGAAGGTCAACAACTCTTCCTTCCTGGACTGTTAACAAGCGGGTATCACCATTTGCGTTATGATAGAATAAACCGATATATTCATCTGAATTAAGGTGCACTTCGACAACTGCTGAGCCTGGATATTGAGCTTGTATTCCTTTAGCGACTTTCTCAAAATATAGCCTGCCGGCTATATTTGCCGGGACTTCGTAATATTCTAAATTTAATGCATCTTTGAGGTGTTCGGCGATTACTGCGGCGGCAAGGCCTTCGGGAACTGCATAGTTACCTTTTGTATCAGCTTTAATGCGCGGATCAGAGAATAGGATCTTTGCTAAGAGGCTTTCAGCTGTGAAACCTGCAGGAGGAGCCCTTATTTCCTGTTGGGCTACTGCGTCTTTACTATGATCTTCTTCTCTATCAACCGCAACCGGCTCTGGAGTTACTTGAGGCTGAGTTGCTGCTACTACCGGCTCTGCATCCTGCGCAGGCTGCGGTTCTACTTTAACCGACGCTACCGCCTCAGTCCTATCTGTCGTTACTGGAGCTGCATTAGCCGGAGCTTCTTCACTGTGACTTTGTGACTTTGTGACTTTGTGACCTATATTTTCTATAGTAAGCTCCTGCCCTGGCATAATTAAATCAGGATTATTGCCGATTACCTTTTTATTAGCTGCATATATCTGCGGCCAAAGGCTTGCTTTACCCAAATGCCTCTTCGCAATCTTAGAGAGATTATCACCTGAAACTACCGTGTATTTAACGTTCGCAGGCTCTGTAGCATTGCCGGATATAGTTGCATCAACAGCTGGAGCTGCATCTTCAGCTTCTGCAACCTCCGGAGCTAACGTAACTAACTGCTGCTGTGCCCAAGTGTTTAAATAATCTTCAAATTGAGTAAAGTCGGTGATAGTTTCAGGAGCGGGCATACCATAACCAAAATCAGAAACATCAGAGCCAAAGTTATATAGAGGTAAATAAGCTTGTCCGCTTGTGGTAGCCGCATATGCTCCCTTCATAGGCAATAATAAGAAAGCGACTACTCCAGCAACGACAGCTACTAACGCCACGCCAACAGCTGGTAATACTCTATGATAAAAATATTCTTTTCGAGTTATCTTTGGTAATACTGCATCAAGCACTCTAATAAGCCGACTATTTACATCACGTTTTGTATTCAATAAACCGTAGTCTCTTAAAACACCATCTGTAACTATATCTTCAATATTATTGGCTTTTATAACACCCAATATAGTTTTGTCAGTAAGTTCACTATTTCTTTCTAAAATGGTAAGAAGGATAATATAAATGATATCCTGGTGCGAGAAAAGACTCGGAAGCTTGGTCTTTATAGCTTGTTTTATCTTATCAGCTGTAACCATCCTAACTTCCTCGATTAAGTTAGCCCACCCTCTCATCGTTTTCATAGTTCCTGCACTCTGTTTTAAATATTCCTGGGCATCTGCAAATATCTTTTCTATATCATCTCTTACTTCATCTCTTACTTCATCTCTTAATAACGAAATTAACAAATCCAAACGCTCCCTGGCAGTTAAGACATATTTCCTATCTTTAATAATTCTCCTAAACTTTGAGATTATAGTATAGAATGATAATTCGCTTCTTGATGGTAAGTATTCTGCAGCTATGCTTTCAAAAGCTTCTTGCCTCTTATTAAGCTTGGCTACTTTCTCCGCCCTCTTCCAGAACACAGGAGCTATTTCTTTTAGATCGTTAAGAATTGTGTATCGGTAATTTGTATTGGTGAATGCAACATCTGGAGCATCTTCGATATGCTGATAAATCTTATCTAAAGTTTGAACTGAATAGATATTCTCACCCTCTACACCTAAGTCTTCCATAATATCAAATATATTTAAAGAAGAATTCTCGCGCAGAGAACTGTTTATCCTCTCAAAAGCCGATTCTATAACTGTCTCTAATCCTGCTATCGCCTCACTTAATCCTACAGCAGCATCATCAATTAATCCGCTCTTTTCAGTAACTTTACGCTCATACGTACGTATCTTGCCACGTATTTTATCATATCTATCATAGGCCGCCTTTTTATCAATCGGGCTTGAAGCGCCTCTCTCATTTACTGCTTCTATAGCCTTCCTTACGGCTTCTTCAAGCTTGGAGAACCTGAATGGCTTCTGGATAAAATCATCCATTTGGCCTAAGGCTGCGTCTTCCTCGTAAGCAGTAATCTTGATAACATAAACAGGTGCCTCAGATTTGATTCTGGCTGTGAGTTCGTTACCGCTTATATCCGGTAACCCGATATCGGTAATTATAAAATCTACCCCGCCTTGAGTTAATGCTTCCTTGAATTTACTTAAAGCCGATATACCATTACTTGCAGTAATTACTTCAAATCTAACCTTTAAATCATCCTCCATGCCTTTTAACATTACAGGCAGCATCATCAAAGTATCAGCATGGTCATCAACAACCAAAACCCTGTATTGATTATGCGAAATCGGGCTGCTGGATGCCTCTTCGTCTGAGGCGTGACTAGTTTCACTTTGGAGAGAAACGCCAATCAGTTCTTTAGCTATAACTAACAAATCATCATAAAAATCGGGTGACTTTCTAAGGAATCTATCTATTATTTTTTCCGCAAGATAGTAATCAGGCCCGCGTTCATCAACCGTCTGCACGCTAACCATTATAATTGGTGTTGTCGGGCTGACCTCTTTAACAGCGCGCGCTAATTCATGTCCATTCATAAGTTCTTCTTCATATTCCCCGCGCATGCTGTCATCAGTAACAATCAAATTAAACGGTCTGTTTTCATTTCTTGCAGCCACAAACAAATCAAGCGCCTCTCTGCCTTCTTTGGCAACAACAACATCCTCAACCATAGCTCTAAAACCTCTTTTTAAAGTCGTGCCCATAAATTCCCTAAGAGGTTCTTCATCGTCAACCACAAGGATTCTGATCGGGCTGGAGGAAATAATAATCACGGTAGATTGTGTACCTAAAGTCATGGTTAAATTACCAAATACTGCTACTCCGAAATCTCTTAAAGAATAAAATTCAATTAATAAATCAAGCAGTAAGCTTAAATTATAATTATACTCTGCAGCCTGCGCTTCCTCTTCTGCCCTAATTCCGGACATAATCATACCCGGTAACATCTCTAATAAAGCAAGATAGAAATAAGCATTATCCGGCCCTACGGGGCTTGAAGCTTCGCCTTCTGCAATTATTGCAACTGGTATTTGAATAGCGGCTTTTGTAATCCTTAACTGCTCGGTAATCTTATGCAAGAGCTCATTTAATTCTGCAATATCTTCCTCGCTGAAACCCTTTGAATGTCCGGATCTTATTAAGTCCTTTTTAATGCTTAGCAGATGATCAAATAAACACTCAGGGCATGAACCATGGCTTAATCCGCCTTTACCTGACTCATATTCTCTGATATCTCCGATGAGAATGAGCCCGTGTGCATCATTGTAACAAACAGGGACATTCCAGCCTATCGCCTTAAATATCTTACCTATATATGTGCCTTTGCCTGCTGCGATCATCTGGTATAAATAATAGTCCTGATTTCGCGCCTCTTCCCTTAGGGCGTCAAGGCCGACTACATCAATTACAAAATCTGCTTTTAATTCTGCTTTAAGTTCCTCTGAAGCGTTAAATTCCCAATTACCCCACATCTCCTCAAATACATTTTCTGCGCCTTCTCTTATTGGTGTGCCTTCTGCAAAAACAACAGTCTTAAGCGCTGCCATAAATTCCCTGGTTATTTTTGCCTGCTGCGCCCTGTTGTAAGTATCTAAGGTAAATACTTTATCTATTAATTCATCACTTATAGCTGTTTTATTTTCAGAAACAAAATCTTCCTGCTCCCACATTGTATCAAAGAGCTGCTTGGCAGCTTCTCTGGCAGGAACGCTGGAACGATCTTCTGTGGCAGCGGCGATGAACTTTTGGGTAAACAACTCAAGTACTGCCTGACGGTGCTCTCCGCTTAATTCATCGAGTTTAATAGGGGACGATGCTCCTGATTTATATTCGACAAAATAAGGCCTGTGTTTTATGGTGGGCTTGACGACCTTAAAATCTCCTATTCCTATATTATTCAACATAACCTGCAATTTGTAAGCTATCTCTATATCATCCAGAGTAACTTCAAATTCATCTAGAACTCTGTCTAAAATATCTGTTGCAGCAATAGCCACCAATTTGTTTAACATGCGGGATCTTTTGGAATCCCTGAATAGAGGCGTAATCTTTAATTCAACTAATTCAGACAATCTGACCTCGATTGCTTCTTCACGAGATATTGGCGAAGAAGCTTCTCCTGATTCTTTAATCGGGCTAGAGGCTAATTTGTTAACATCAATTCCGAATATAGTGGAAAATCCGGAGTTGAATTCTGACCTAAAACTCATTGTATTCTGCTTGGCTTTCTCGATAACACCATCTATAACAGCTTTGTTTTCTGGCATCTGCAATAACAACATAATTGCCAAAATAGAATATCCGTATTCATATCTATATGATGAATTTCTGCTGGTATAATTAACACTACTTCCTTTCGTTCTTACGCTACCCCAGCCCTGATAAAGCTGCAAGGTCTTAGCTGCTTCCTCTAATATCTGGCAATTGGTTATAATCTTGAATTTGTTCCCCTTGCCTGCCAATTCTTCTGCGTAACCAATTAATTTATCTTCTAACAAGCTTCTGTAGACATAGGGCCCTATCCAAGGATCATAAAGCATTTGCTCCCAATTAGAGAATCCATAGGATATCTCTTCTCCATAAATCTCTCTGAACCGAGGCTGTACTGTCTTCTCCCAGAAATCTTGGTGTAATGATCCGTCTCCAGTATTAGCAAAAGCAAAGTTCATGCCGAAATCTGCACGGCCTTCTTTAATATAGTGAGCAAGAGCAAAAATTGGATCAACGTCAGCAAATAACGCAAACACCACAACATAATACAATTCATTCAAAAGATATTTACCTGTCCTATTTCCACCGAATAATTCATCCTTTATAGCAGCTGGCAAGCTGTCTCTCTTGCCAAAATCGAGGAACGCGCTTTCATCCTGGCCATATGCATACCACAGACTATAATACCTGCTGGGGTCATATACGAACTCTGCCGAAGGCTCAGGTTCAACAGCAACAGTCAAACGGGTTGGCTGTTCAGGCTCGTTATTGCTTCTAAAACATGGCCCGACCATATGTCCTACAGCAGAAACAAACAGCAGCCCGCCTAATATGTCTAAAAGGATGTCCCTTCTTGTTATGGTTGACTGTTTAGTTTCATGCTCGGTAACAACACTTCCTCTTGTTTCACTTTCCGGCAGCCCTGCTAATGCCCTAAGTATCTGGGCTCTTTTTTCAACCGGCGGATGGGGATTAAGAATATCATGGAAAATAGGTGTCTTAACCGTCTTTGCCTTTTCGAATATCCCTAAGACTGCTTCTGGCGCATAAGCTGCCTTTATCTCTCCATATGGATGGATTGTTAAATTGAAACTAAATATGTCTGCGCTAAATTCATCTGCTATTAACCCTCTGCGGTAACCAGACGACAATATAGTTTTTAATACACTATATATTTTAACCAATAAACCCTCATTAGCTGATGTCAAGGCATGGTACATCTCGTGGCCAATAACAAAAGCAATTTCAGCTTCATCTAACATATCTATTAACCCCGTAGACAAATTCACCTCAACGATATTCCTCTTTATGTCTCTAACTGCATATGCCTGAGGCCTATTGCTTCTATAAACATTCAACGAATATTTTGTAGCTGGGCTATTATCGGTAATCCTGCTTAAACTGACCTTGGCCTTCATGATTTCCCAAGCTGTCTGGACTTTCACCTGTATTTTTATTTGCTTAACCGGCGAAGAAGAAATATTAAATAATACTGTCTCTGCTATAGCAACTTTACCGTAAGCCTCAACCTTAGGTGCTGAAGAATTATGCAAATCCCCAGGCACAACTATATGGCTTACACCTGCGCCTGTAGCAATTAATGCAGCAACCGTATCTTTTGCTCTTGGAAGGACATGTAAATCTATATTTTCACTTGCGTTTAAGTTTTCGAACAGCTCTTCAGCACCAACATTTGGATTACCTTTATTTGCTTCGTTATAAGAAACAACTACTGTGATTTTGCCTCTCGCAACCTTCGCAACTTGCTCTATATCATGATTTATCGCTTTTGCAAAATCTTTCGGCCTTGCATGGCCAAGCACCAAAACCCTATTGCCACTATTATCTAAAGCAGATACTGCATAACCAACACAGGCATAACAATCATAAGTACCGGTTACTTCACTATCTTTGATACCATTAATAAATATCTTCCAGTTTTCAAATACCTCATAAACACTTATGCCGCTTTTGATCAATACAACTGCAGTAGAAAATTGCGCATGCTCATTGTCAACTAAACTATACCTAAAATGCTCTGCGATTGTCCTTCTATATATCGAGCCCCTGGGCCAATCTATAGGCATTTCACGTTCGGCTATTAAATTCTGATATAAAGCTACGAGTTTTTCATGCTGAGTTTCTGTAATCGGGCTGGATGACTGCTCTTCTGAAGAATCGGTTTGGCTAAGAGAGGTTATAATACCTTCTAATGCCTTCTTAATAAGAACATCCTGGGCAGTGATAGCATGGGCTTTTCTATTATTGATATGGTGGGTTATGCTGCTAAAGAATTCTCTTGCGTGTGTTACGCCTAAAACTTCTACTATAGCTAAGGCTATAATGTTAATAGCATCTTGATAATCATAATTATAATGCCTGAATAATTCTGTAAAGATAGCGTAAGGGCTGGTTTTAATTACAAGCCCGATATCTACAACAACAGGAGGCCCTCTTATTTCTTTGTCTTTAATCCTAAAGAGTATGTTCTGGCGCTGCATATCCATAACCGTATAATAAGCGCCTTTACCATTCATCTTGCTTAACATAACAACAATAGTCATCCATGTTTTAATTATATCCCTGATAACGTCTCCAGTAATACCATCCCTTACAATCCTGTGGGCTGCGGTTACGCCGTCAATGAATTCCTCACTATAAACTTTATACTCAAGTAATTCGCCTTCTATGTCTGACTGTTCTACTCCAATATAAATTCCGAATCTGGGAGTTACCGAAGCGCGCGCGCTTAAATCAATCAACCTCTTAATCTCTTCTTCCCTAAAGCCGCCCGGCCTTAGTTCTTTCTTAAGGGCGAAACTAAATGTTTCTTCTTGTTTTGTGTGAACTTCCACATAATAAACCTGCTTCTGGCTGCCACGCTCATGCTTCTTTACGTAGACAAAGCTAATATCTTCTTGGGCTCTCATAACAGTGAATATCCTTCTTATCGTTTCGGTAAGGAATCCGTCCCTGGCAAGCAGGCCTTTGATAACCTTTGCTTCTTGTTCATCAACCTTGTCGTCAAAATTGACTTCGATAGGGCTTGAGGTTCCATGACTGTATGTTATAGCTGTATCTTTGGCTAATTTTACCGGTGACGACGCCCCATCTTGCTTATCTTCTCTTATCGGGCTGGAGCTACCCTTAAAGCCAAACATTCTCTTGACCCAACCGAATAAGCCTCTTGGCTGTCCTGCCTTTACAACTGGAGCCTGAGAAACTTCGGCTTCATGCTGCCTTAAGGCTCTTTCTGCAGCTATTATTTCTTGCGCCTCTGCCAATCTTGATACTTCATCATTGCCTCTTTGGGCTTCGACTAATGCATCTTCTACAGCCTCCCTGCTATCGGATAACCTATCCTTTAAATTCAAAAGTGCTTCTGCCTGCTCTCTAGGCAAGATTGATAATAGCGGATTGGCTTCTTCTAAAGCTTTCCTTGCCTCATATTCTAACCTTGCTATTGCCTTGGCTTTGGCTTTTTCTAGCTTGGCCATTAATTTATCTTTTGCTTGTCCCGATAGCCCGGAATTACTAATTTCATTTTCAACATCAACAGCTAAATTATTTACTTCGGCTATGTTTTCTGCAGCGGCAAAAAGTGAGATGTTCTTTTCAACATCTAGCTCTACTGCTCTTCTAAGGGCTCTGTCTTCTCTGGCTTCTTCTTCCATCGCCTCCTGTTGGGCCTTGGCTGCTTCTGCCTTAGCATTAGCTTCATCAACAGCTGACTGCCTAATTCTTTCTTGAGCAGCAGTATAAGCTCTCTGTAATTTATTTAATAATGCATCCTTGGTGTTATCCTTTAAAGTTGACCCGTCTATATCTTGCATTATCCCTGCAACAGTTTCCTCTAATTCTTCGGTATTGACTACTTCCTCTAAGGCAGAAATTGCTTTTCCAATGTTTTTCTTCTGGCTATTGTTTCCGGCTCCAGGGGCTGTTTCTTCTTCGTGTTGGCCCTGCTCTGCTGCTACCTGGCCTAAATTAATACCATTGAACGGCTCACTTGATGCATCTGAAGCATATACCAAATCTACGCTATTTAACCTTTCCTGTGCGCGAGCATAAGCATCCTCTACTGATTCCTGTAACTGAGCTTTATCTTCCGCGCTTAAGCTTGTTTCTTCTATAGCAGCTAAGGCTACGCTACGGACATCATCTATTTCAGCCTGTAACTCAGGTCTGTTTTCATCATTGACTACTTCGGGTTCAAAATTATTCAGCTCATTGATCCAGTTGTTTATTTCCTGTTTTTGGGCTTTCTTCTGCCTCTTGGCAGCTGCTTTCTTAATCTTAGCTATTTCTTCTGCGGATTTCTGTTCTTGAGGCTCTACGGCTTCCTCTTCCGGCTGTTTGGCAGTCGTTGTTTCTTCGGCAGCCTTCTTATCTTTTAATTCCTGCTTTAATGATTTCTCAACGGCCTTCTTTTCATTTTTAAGCATTGCTAAGAGGTTGCTTCTTGTTGCCTCATCAATATCACCTCTTAAGTAAGCTGCCCCTACTGCTTCTATGGCTTCAGTATGCAATCTAATGAGCTCATCGATGCTTATTGCTGCTGCAAAATCCCTGGCTCTATTTGCTATTTCAGATATGGCGGCATTTGCCTTTGCTTCTTCAGCCCTGGTCTTTATACCGTTGGCTTTAGCCCTTAATCTTAAAATGGCGTTATCTGCTTCCTCGTTAACCACTGCCTCAGTCAAAGCTTTATTCTTTGCGCTTACTCCCTGTCCTTTTCTGCCGTTAATATACTGCAATGCTGCTTTTCTGGCGTTTTCTACTTCTTCCTCTGTCCTAGCTCTCCTAATCTTATCTAAACTTTTCTTAACGGCGTTAGGAACATTGGCTTTTGGCAAGCTTACAGGGCCTGCTTCAAGCGCATCCTGCATAGCTCTTTCTTCGGCTAACTCTCTATCGGCAACAGCCTTAATTGCTGCCTGTTCTGCTTTTATGGCTTCTTCTTCAGCGGCTTCTTCACTGGTAATATCGCCTTCGGCTGCGGTTGTAACCGGGGACTCTTTTGCGGAATCATCTGTTGAGGCTGAATCAGCTGTAGCTGCAGTTGTAGAAGTCACAGCTGGTCCTTTGGCTGCAGCTTCTTCTTGGCCTTTTTCAGCTGCCTTTGGAGCAGATTTATTCTTAAATACCCTACGTATAGCAGCCAACCCAAGAAGTGCAGCGCCTGCACCGGCTAATAATATAGGTAATAAATAATTATTGGTATTCTCATGAACTGGTGTTTCCGAATCAGTCTCAGGATTTGTATTTGTTGTGCCATCTTCCGGCTGAGGTTCGGATGGCGGGATTACTGACGGTTCTTCTGAAGATGGGGCATTACCTTCTTCAATAACGGTTTCTGTCTTTGTGCTTGGTAAAACCTCGCCAACATAAAATCTGTTTCCAACATGAGTGATATACTGCGGAGGAACCGAATTATTATCAATATTCGCCGTATCGTTCACCACCTGATTTACACCATCAAAATACAACGCAGGGTATTCATTTCCCACGCCAGCGTTTCTGGAACCCCTGGCAATACCTCCAGTGGTAAATTTAGCAGGGTTCTTGCTTGTCCATGTGGCATCGATATCCGTATAATATCTTCCACTTATCGGATCATAATGATACACATGTCCGTATTCATCAACCTTATCTTCATAAGAAATAGGGACTGTGCGTGTTACCTGGACAGGCGTAACAGGTTCAGGTAAAACTGATACAACCGCAGGTGGTGCCTTAGGTTCTACGGTAGCCTTACCATTATTTCTATCTACTGTCATTGGCAGGCATGATTTAAGGAAGATTACTAATAAGAGAACGGTTATGGCAATTACTCTGAAATATTTATTCCTTAATATCTTGCCAATATAAGCTAACAACGACCTTTGCTTTTTGTTCTGATCATCGTCTTTTTTATCATCCCTGGCCTTTTCTGCCTTAACAATAGTAGAATCTGCCGTGGCTTTATCCTTAGCCAAACCAGCCAAATCTTCTTTGGTGTCCTCTGAGAGGCTAAACCCAGGCACCTCTTCTGCTAATTTTGCTTCAACCTGGGCTACTAAATCATCAGCCGTACTTTCTTCACTATCATCTTCGGTTGTAGACACGGCTAATACCGCAGTTTCTACACCGGTTTGCTCATCTTCAATATCTACTACACCTAAGGTATCCTTAACAGCGTTGTGGGCTAATTCTTTTGCCTGTTCTTCTTCAACGCCATGCTTCTCCAAGTCATCAATTAATCCTTTTACCAACCTGTCGTAGAATATGGCACCTGCCACAAAAGCAAACTGATACCAGAATGACAATAACTGGTCTGCCGCAGAAGTAGGAACCATGCCGCCGTCATATTTAAATGGATGCTTAAAGAAATCTTCTGCGCTTTCCATTGTACCAAGATTAGGAACAGCGTGCTTTGCTAATGAAGGATTGGATTCAATAGCAGCTCGGACTTTCTGGCGCCAATCTTTCTTATCCAGTTGAGGTAAGAAATTTGGAACCGAACTAGCTAATACTAAGCCTTTGGTTTCAATGTGCGGGTAGAATATACCAAAAAGTGCCTGCATCATCAGAGGGAATGTCTTAAAACCGGAATCGATGAAGCGCACTTTTTTCATTTTCCCATAGCCTAATGCATCTAATTCTTCTTTTATCTTATTAATCGCTGCCTTAAATCCGGCATCGCTCTCCATCTTTTCCTTTATGGCTCTGATAAAACCTTCTAATAGTTCTTTTGTGCCATGAGAGGTATGATTTAATGAATCTATTGTGCTGCTCATCCATGAATAATATGCAAAATTATTTCTGCTTATATAATAGAGCCCTGCGCTAGGCATATCGTCATTGAGCAAATCTACAACAGCGTCTGCAGGGAAACACAGAGCCATATCTCTCGGGAAATAAACATTGGCGTACCCTCCATTACCGTTTGCTTTAGCCTGTTCACCTATAAAAGCAGCCATTACCTTTGCAAACGATTGCTGGTCAGAGCCATTTTGAATATCAGCAATGATAGAATCTCTTGCTTTGGCTAATTTCTGGCGCTCGCCCTCTTCTTCGGTCCTTCCTGCTAAAAGGTCATGAAGAGTATTTACAGCCTGCGCTGCTGTATCTTTTATCTCTTGAGAAGAAATCCTGCCCTGCTTAGCTCTATCCAGAAGCGGTAAAACAAATCTTTCAATTGTCCCCCAATACAGAGGATCAATAAGATCTCCTTGAGAATATTGATCCTTAAATAACGGTATAGGGGAAGAAGCAACGGCTCGTAAACCTCCTGTGGCGAGTTCTTCATTGGCTTCTGCCGAACCACCATTAATTATGCGAGCCGTTGATTCTGTATACCGGGATGTGGTTATGTTTTGCTGCTTCGATCTTACCTGCGATGATGCTTGCATCCTCGCCATATAGCTGTTCCCAGCTGTCTGCTCTACCGTTACGGGTGTAGATGTTGCCATTATCTTCGAAGATGAGGAATAAGCGCATATGGCCTGTAATGTTCTGCCTAGCTGCTGCAAATACTGTCCTATCTTTGATGAACTCAACAAGGTGGTCAAATTCAATCTCGTTAAAATTGAGCTGAACCATTTTGCACCTCCTGTTACAGTTGTATCAGAGGCCACAGAGGGGTCAGTCCCCTGGAGGTTATGGGGCTCTACAGCCTCTGATAACAACAATGCCGCTTTTTCTGTTTCACCTGCCACGGTAGGAACAGACAGCGGCTTGGTTAATAATTTTGTGTTCTTGTGTCCTTGTGTCCTTGTGACTTGGGGTGTAGTTGTTACGAGGGCTCCAGCAAGAGGGGTCATTCCCTGGAGGGGGGCTCTCGTCAAAGAGCCCTCATTAACAACAATCCCTCGACTGCGCTCGGGATTATCCTGAGCGTAACGAGGGTTAATAGCCGCATCTTCTCCTGCCACGGAAGGAATCTGCGGCCGAACTAATCTATCTGTTGATTCCCTGTTAATATCTTGAATAGCGGACGAAGCAGCAAAATCCACTGCTCCTAACTCAATAGGTGAGATTAAAGCGGAATTTACATTATTTGTGACCTTGTGACCTTGTGACCTTGTGACTTGATATGGCGGACCTCTAGCACTTATGGTTTCAACTGGATTTATAAGGAATAATCCATGAAGCCATTCATGGATTCTGTTATTTAATGCGGGTTTTATTAAACTTACTTTACCTTTTAAGGTAGCACTCGCCCAACCACTGGTTTTGCTACCAAAACCTGTTACGTTTGCAACATCTTTTGCTGCAGGTGATGCATTCGTTTGTTCCTGTTTAGTTGTTGTTACAACTATTGAACCTTTGCCTTCGGCATTCAAGCCTTGGGCAAACCTTGTATCATCTCTGGATAAACCATTGACGATACTAATTGCGCTGCTATATTGATTGTCTCTCCCGCTTATTTCACTACCACGACCTGCGAATGGGAGATTCGCAGCCGCCACGTTAATACCACCGGCCTGGCCAAGCATCTGGACACCGAACGTGCTCATGTCCTGATTATTCGCATCCGCTGCCATTCCAATGGCTGATGAGGTTAAAAGGCCTCCTACAACCGAACCCAAATCTTTAGGTATAACCGGCATTACTTCTATTATGAGCCTGCCGCCGGCTCCATTACCTGTACCTGTGCCGTTGCCATTGCCATTACCAGAACCGTTTGAGCCTGTGCCAAACCCGGAGCCGCCATTTCCAGAACCACTACCACCTGCTACATTTATAGGTAAGGCCTGGGTCTTGCCCATGCCAAAGCCTAATGTACCTGCAGTATTAGGATTAAATGGCGCTTCTTCAATAGGGCTGACTGCTATTGGAGCTATGACTGGGGTCTTTATTAACTCAGCCGGGACACTTGATGCCAAAAGGCTGTCTAAGGAAATTCCCTTAGCTGCAGGTATGGCTTGGATATTGACTGCTGGGGTTTGTGGCAAATCCAAAGCAATATTAGTTTTGATTAACGGGCTGCTGACTGATGCGCCTGTAATATTCGGGGTAGCTTCTGCAATACCCACTAAAACTCTAGTCACAAAAGCAGGGTCAAAAGCAACTCTGCCATCATTTTGAATCTTGAGCGGTACAGATATTTGGCTATTTAATAATACATCTGTTTTGTTCAATACGGAACTAAGCGCTTCTACGCTAGCATCAAACATACGTTGAGCAAACTCATAATCCTTAGTATCTCTGCCAGCCTTACCCATATTCTCGCTGGTTGCCTTAAGTGCGGCTGCTTTGTTGCGTATATCGATTACCGCAAGATCACCGCCTGTGCCTATGCTATCACCTATAATATTAAGTTCGGGGTTGTCACTATTTGTAATCCAAGGATCAACGATAGCTAACAATGAATCTGTAACATTTATAGCCTGTTCCTGCCAGCCTTGAGGCTTTGCTGATACTATCTGTTGGTATTCATTGCTAAGTGACTTTAATACTGCTATCTGCTCAACTGTTACCGGTGAAAGCGAAGCCATATCTATAGAAAGATTCGGAACAGCCTCAGCTAAAAGAACAGCTTCTGCATCAGCTAACTGCGTTGAAAAATCAGCCAAAACTTCCTTGGTACGCTCTATCTCCGCAGGATCCCTATGATGAGATTCTAAGCTCTCAAGCAAGGCGCCAGAAACTCTCACTTGTTCTCTTAAATTAGCTACCTCTCTGACTTTCTTTGCATAATCAAATATATTTGCGTCTATCGGAGATGAAACAGCTTCAGCAGCCTGTTTTTGCTGGTTGCCGGCTACTACTTCAAGAGTCTTAGCAAGAGCCAGTATATCTACTCTATCGCCCTTTAAGCCTGTTTCCTGTAATCTTGCCCTTACTCTGTTATAGCTGTTTTCTGCGTAAGGAGGCAGGGTCTTTAACTTATCAGCTATACCCTGCTGGCCGGCTCCCTCAAAAGCCTCAATAGCTTCAACCTGATAATCATAACCTGCTAAAGTATAGGTATCCATGTTACCCAACAGATGATTCTGTACAGGTATCCACTTGTCCCTTGTAAAATCATAATAATCTATAAACTGGGCAGGTATATCTATGGTATATTGAGAAGCATTCGCGCCTCCGGGTATGAATACTTTTTCAATTCCTCTATTGGCAAAATAATCCATTACATCCTGATGGCGGATCCTTAATAATGCCGGTACTGAGCCGTAATCCCTGCCTCTACCTAAATACAACTGGCTTGGTCTGGTGTTCCTATCTACGACGGTAACAAATACTCCTGGTGCCTCAGCACCCGAGAATCCTGGATGAGTCTTAAGCTTGCCTTCTCTTGCTATGTTGCGTAAATTAACAACAGATGTTCCATGCAGCGTATAACCGGTTAATTCCTTAAGACCAATATTATCTTGCGTCAATCTCTGCACGTGGTTTATTACTGTGAATGTATATTGATCCGGGGTAATTAAACCAGTGCTATATCTCTTATCAACAATCTCAGTTATCTCCAGGCCATCTTCTGTGTCTTGCTGGAATTTTATCGGTGAGGAGACTTCAGTTGCTGAAGGAATGTCTTCTGTCTTAGCTATAGCGCCCAATGCTGCGGCGAGTATCTCTGATCGGTTAACAGGAGAAGAAACTTTCTCCTGGTCCAAACCTCTTATTGCCCTAATCGCAGCCAAGCCATCATTAGCTAACTTTACATCTGGATCTAATCCGGCATCTGTCTTCATGAACAAATGCATTCTTGCGGGGTTACCAAGCAAACGGTTAGCTAAATAATGCGCTCCTTCATGGGCAAACAAAACAGGTGCTATCAAGGCAGTTACTGCCTGGGCATATCTGCTGTTACTCACTCCCACACTGCTGACAGTAGCTTCCCGCGGCATTGTATCAACGACAGC
Source organism: Candidatus Omnitrophota bacterium (assembly GCA_003598025.1). Taxonomy (NCBI): domain Bacteria; kingdom Pseudomonadati; phylum Candidatus Omnitrophota; species Candidatus Omnitrophota bacterium. The sequence continues at coordinate 6,681 of QZKH01000004.1, read as the reverse complement.
CTGTAAGCCGGATATAGCAGCAAGAGTTATTGCATAATAATCTGTAACACTGTTTACTGGCAGACCTTTATAAGCCACGTACCCTAAACCAGCTGCCATACCAAGGCTTGCCAGCGGCCCGGCTAAACTTGTAACAGCTTTCTTCCAGCCAGTTAATTCTTTTTCGGTAGAAACATGAGGTAATAAGACTTTCTCTGCTTTATTTATAGGTAAAGCGATTGTTGTAGGAAGTATATTCTGGATATTAGCAGCTTCGATAGGGGTAGTTATAGCGTTGATATTTCCAATCTCCGGTACAGCAACCGGAGGAGCACGCGCTCCGGTTTCATTAGTAATCGGCGAACTTATGTTTGGCACGTTAAAAGTTGCGACTTCACCAGCTCGTAGCAATCCAGGTAAACTAATCTTACCTTGTGGTAAAACTACGGGTGAAGAATTTTCTACCTTACGAGATTTCAACAGGTCTTCTCCCATAGTTTTCCCATCATCATTCACAGAACCCGTAGGTGCTGACATAGCAGGTTGAGTGGCTAACCCTGGGTGGTGCTGTATTGGAGTTTCCGTCTTTTTTCTTGATAAAGCAAACTGCCTGGCAAAACTATCATTATTAAATATCCGTTCAAGCATCTCCTCATCGCTTAAAGCCGAGGCTCTCTTTATAAGCGTATTTACATTTCGAGTGCTTACTCCTAATACCTTATTACGCAAATAATAAAAGAACGAGCCAAACTCTGGCCTATCGGAATAAATGTCACCGTCCAGAAATCTTAATCCGGGATTGCTTTTTAAGGCTTCCAGTGCATCCATGGTACTTATGGTCCTATCAATAAGCTCATTTACCCCCATCTCTCTCATAGATATATCTAGGTCCTCAACGCGTATTCCTGTTAATTCTGAAACCTTCCTGAGTAAACGCATGATTCTCTGCTTATCAGCATCCGGAAGCTGAGCGACTTTATCCAAGTCAACCTTGCCCTCGCCATTAGCAAGTTTGGCAAGTATAGGATGGTAAAACTCGTGGTTGCCTGACCATAAATTAAATTCACCGGTTAAATCATAGCCGATTGACAGATTTCCGTTTTCGTCAGGTATATACATATGATTTGCCGTTCTGCTTATTTTAACTCCATCTTGCTGCGCTTGTGAACTGACTGTTTCACCCGTTGCTGTATTGGAAAGCGTTTCGCCATCAACGACTTCTACCGGAATTATTCCCGCATTCTGGCCTAACAAAGTTTTACCACCTATTACAAACTCTTGTTCTTTGCGCCTTTCTGCTGCCATCTGTAATAATGGATTCATTATTTTTACCAAAGGTTCAAAAGAGTATCCTTTTGTTTCTAAGACTTGCTGGCGTAAACTATCTACGTTTACTCCTCGTGCCATCAAATCCCTTTCATAAGTGTCAATCATACCTAATGCTTGCTCTTTATTAAACATCCTTTGCCTAGATAAAAGGCCATAAGCCCTACTAAAAGCAAACTTGACATTCTCCGGCGATATCACTCCAGAACCGACTCTTCCCTTTAACGCTCCTATCAATTTTTCTACTTCTTTCTCTTTCAGCTCGTAACCTCTTAAAGCGGAAGCTGCATAACTCAAAAATTGCGAACCTCTTATTTCCCATGACCTTCTTCCAACAAAATCCTCAGGTTTAAACCTCGCAGCCTCCTGGAAATCTTCCGAGAACATCAAAGGATTCCCCATTAACCAACCGACAAGATGCTGGCTGGCAGATTCTTCATTTAAGTCAGATATTGCATCCTCGTATGAAGACTTGACTACATTTAGCTTGGATATTCTATTCTTCAGCATCATGGAACCCAGGAATGTCTTTATAATTCCGCCACCTAATGACGGCAATAATTCGCGCCTGGCGCGCAGTTCATCGACCATATCATCAATGCGACCGATCTGCTTGGTAAAAGCCTCGCGGACTATTTTATATGGGCTATTGGCATTAACCTCAGCTGCCTGTGCTGCCGGAACTTCCACAGTTCGATTTGATTCCAGTGTAGACATGTCTTCTCCTACCAAACCATCACTTGCATATGTTTGATCAGCGTTTACTGACGTATGACGAGGGAAGAAGACTCTTCCGGTCTTCTGTGTCCATAAACTAATATCGATCGAAATTGGTTTCTCTCTAGGAGTCTGTCCCCACCTGAAATTAGTAGGAACTGCTCCCATAGGAGCTAAAGAAATCCTAACATGCTCTGCTGGTTTTTTATCTAAAAACCTGTGTGTACCTGCAAGGCTCCTACGTACAAAATCTCCTGTCCCCTCAACTGCATAGCGGCTGCTATCAGCCATACGGTAAATCATTCTCTGGGCATCAGCGCTGATTGGATCGCCATCCTTACCTGTATATATAACCCTATACCTCTCCATCAGTTTGTCTAAAAGCTGTTGCCCGTATCCAAAACCCCTGACCTTTGCCTCCATAAGCCTTATAGCAATGCCATCTCTAAATGGTTCAATCTCTGCTTGAGCAAGCTGATTGCCTTTCGCATCAACCAACCAAACGATATGACCATCTCCCTCTATTCTTAAAGCTTCTGCTGCAGGAATTGTTGAAGGCCGCGCAACCCTATTTTTGCTTTGGCCTGCGTAACCAAGAAATTCCTCGGTTATATTATGTGCTGTCATGGTACCCAAAGCTTGTCTTAGCTCTGGAGAGCTTGGTATAAGCCTACCTACCCGCATAAGTTGTTGCTGCCTAGTTAGACGCATCTCTCCTAATTCATGCAAACGCACAGATTGTTCTCCGTTGTAAACAAGCACTGTGACTCTTTCTCCATTTCTGCCTACACCACTATAACCCAGGCCATTTCTCCCCAATGTCTGGCTGGCATTTCTATCCACATATTCAAAATGGACATAGTCTACTTTCCTGCCAGAAGAGACTGCATTATCATATTCTTCCTGGCTGGAGATCCTCTGCCCATCAAAGGTTCTTCCCCAAACAACAGGAGCAACTCCCTGCCCCCTTAATTCTTCTGTTCTAGTATCAACTTTGTGCTTCACCTTGCTGCTAGTTAAGCCTTTTGCTCCATCAGCAGCAAAAACAGGCACTGAACCCTTAACCTCCAAATCTCTACCCACCCTAACTGCTTTTATCCCATCAAATGTATGATTACCGGAATCATCGATTCTTCCCATTGTAGTCAAAGAATCAATATAATTATCTACATCCAGGCGAGTTGCCCGCGCATAAGCCATATCAACAGAATCCCAGAATATTTCTTCGTTGTTATCTGCGGCTCTATACAAACGCTGCCTTAAACTTCCGGAACCATCAAAGCCGTTACCTAACCAATCATACATTGTGCTGGCAGGGACATATTTTCTTGAATATGCTCTCCCTGTACCAAAATTATCAAATGCTTCCTGGAACCACTCCATGTAACCCATTAAACGGGAGTATTTTATTCTCCCTTCTTCTGTACCCAAATTCGGTAGGCTACCGTCCTTAATTGTCACATCGTCACCAAAAACTTTATTCCTTGTAATACCTGCACTCATAAATAAAGATTGTATAATTTTGCCTGACATCCATTCCCTGAAATACTCTTCAAATATGAAATCCTGTGCTCTGCCTGCGACTTTGGCTAACCCGCCAATAATTCCTTTTCTGTCAGCCAAACTTCCGAAGCTTATAAAGCGGTCCCCCATCTTTTGAGCAAGGAATTTCTGGGATGGACCCAATATTGGCATATTCATTAATCCTTTATGTAATACTGGCCCGACAAAATACATAGTTGCGCCAAAAAATAAACTCTGCCATACGCTATCAGCGCCAGAACCAATACCGATCAAAGACCTGAATTTTAGCCCACCCGGATCCATTACTTCAATTTCTTCTATTCGCTTTAATATTTCTGGATTATTTGGGTTTTGAGCCAGCTGGGATTTTAAACCACTTAACATTTGTTGTTTAAGTTCTACAAAAGAACTATTCCCTAATATCTCCCTGCCTATATAATCCAACACGCCTCCCTTGCCCTTGTATTTAGATAACACATTACCAACTTCAGGCATAACGCCCATCATCAATGTAACAGATGGCATTATATGGGCTGTTGTATTGGCAATGCGATAAGCTAACATAATTGGATGGACATTGCCCACTGCTTGTGAATATATAGACTTGAAGTTCTTTATTCCTGGCCCGAGTATTCCGCCTGCTAATAATCCCATACTTATTACTGTATGCGCTTGCCTATACTGTTCGAGATCAAATTTTCTTATCGCGGCATCTCCTCCCCAAACAAAAGCAGTGGTTCCTCCCCAATATGCTCCGGATTTAGACCAAATAGATTTACCTAAATCCTTACTTAAATTAACCATATTCTGCTTACTGAATAACGCCTTTATCCCCTGGCTATTATCTCTGCCTATGCCGCCTAACCCTACTGTCATACCTAAAACTGTAGCAATTTTAATCCCATTCATTAACATATCTTTTTGGGAAGGCAAGAGGTATTCCGAAACTAATCCGGCGGGATCATATTTGATATAATTATAAGCCGCTGTTCCAGGTATACCTATATAGACTGTCCTTCTTAATAAATCGCGGCCAAAATTCTTGATTGCCTGCATTTCCTGCTGACTAGACACTTCGCTTAGGCTTATACCATTCCATTTATTTAAATATTTACCACCCAGACTAGTAATTCCCAATCCGGTCAAACCACTTATAACTGGCGACCGCCAATCATAGTTATAACTTTGGCCACCTATACTTGCTAATTTATATGCTGAATAATTACTTGCTATACCAGTCAGCGCGCCTAAAGCGGCATATTTATAGCCAGAACCTACACTCTTCAAAGCTCCTAAACTTCCTATTTTACTGCCGCCAGTAAAGATTAAACCGCCAGTTAATGCAGCCGCAGTGCCCCTCGTAAAACTATATTCCTGGCCTGTTAAACTGGTAGCAACATAATCCGAAGTAACACCCACGCCAGCTCCTGCACCGAAAATCCCAGCATTATAAAGAACAGGGTGTATCTGAGCAAGCGTTTTTAATTGCGGGATAGAACTTCTTAATGCCCCACTTAATAGGCCTGCTGAAGGCCCTCTAGTTAATACGGCTCCCCAGCCAATACGCAAATTATCCTTCAATGGCAAAGGATCACCGCTAAAACCTATAGAGACAGCATTGGCTAATCCGACCTGCCCTAGAACATAACCGCCTAAATACAAACTTCCTTTGCCTATACCTTGTGAAAACAAATATCTCTCTGCTAACTTAGTCCCTATCTGCCTGCCGGTCCCGGTCAATATTTTTGTTATCCCTGCTCTAGATGCCTGTTTTACTCCTTCCAAAGCTACGCCACCAGCAGCAACAGGGATACCCACACCAACTTCTGATGTCAACGCACCACCAATAATAAGAATCCCATCTACCACAGTCCACGCTGCAAATACGCCATCAACTGTTCCCTCTATGCCTGTAACTATATTTTGCCTAGTCGCTGTTTTCCATGCGCCGTACAAATCAGGGAAATCGTCAATATAAGTACCTACTAAGTCTTGTGCCTGATTACCATCTATAAAAACTGTTTTTGGCACGCCATAATCATCTCTTGCTATTAGTTGCCAATCATTGCTACTTTCATTTAAAATATCATCTCCTCTATATCCATACGATGCGAGCTCATCTTTTCCAAGCCATGGGGCCTTTATTACTCTATCTTCGTCTATATAATACTGATTTCCCCTGGTATCAATAAATACCTTGTCGTCAAGAGATAAATTCCAGAAGCCAGCGCCGGCAGTCCTGGTTAAACTTGCGCTATCTACTATAACCTCTACCCCATCAATAAACCCCTTTACAGGCACCCCCTGCAAAAGCTTATCTAAATCTTCACCTATTTCTCCTTGCCCGCCATTTCTTAATTCTAAATATGCCTCCATGAGACGGCTATTATCCAATGATACCCTTTCACCATCAGCAGCTTCTCCTTTATAATCACCCCAAGTATGAGGTTTCCACCAACGTGGTCTGCTTAGCCAGTCTTCGCTTGCAACTACTTGAGTGCCATCATCTAATGTTATCAAGATAGCTTTTTTATCAAGCCTCTTGATTAAATCTTTTACTCTCGGATCATTCTTATCAATATTGATAACAAGCCCATCGGGAGTAACAAGAGTAAACCCTTTGTCCGTCACCAATGTACTTTGCTCTCTAATCAATTGTTTGAGGCTGCCGCTAAAAGGAGAATTAAGCGCTGTTTGAAATACCCCCCTATCGGAATTCAGGGCATTCATTTCAGGTATACCACCCATGGTAAGCTGTATATCTCCCTGACCTGTTATTGTCTTACCCTTATTATCAATCCTTGGAGTTATTGAAAATGTGTTGATATCGGCTTTCTGAATATTTACACCGTCAAGTGTACTATAATAAGTATTATAAATTGTAAGGTCTTTATACTGCTGTGCAACCGGATCATATATATTTGCGACATCAAGACGAACATTGTTTTCGCTGTCTAAGCTATGCTGTAATTTAAGAACTCCTGAGAATCTGTAACCACCTATGCGCCTCTGACCATCATTATCTGTTGAATTTAAAGTTATAAACTGTCCCTTACCATCAATATTCTTAACATAATTTGTACCTGTAAAGTAATCAAGCTGGCCGCTCTTATCAAAATATATGTTTGAGTCTAT